>JAEXPO010000155.1 GCA_023446675.1 Bacillota bacterium
CCACCGAAGGGCGAAGTCCCACGGCGTGAGGGGTTTCCACAATTTGAGAGCGGATAAAGGCCATGCTCTCCTTCTCATAATCCTTTTCTACCTTAAGATCAATAGCGGAAAAATAGCTCTTTACCTCAGGATAGTTGAGCACCACATAGCCTGAGTCGGGATGAATCTGCTTGAGCTTGAAGCCCGAAGCCTTAACCGCCATGAGCTTGTCGTCCAGCTTGGCAGAGGTATTGCCTCCGCCGCCCTGTGTGTATTCCACAGGTATGCCGACGCTCTGGGAAATGTATTCCAGTTCCTTCAATACTTCCTGATTCACGCTTTTATCTCCCTTCAAGCCCGCTTGGAAAGAACATCACTTTCGTAGCGGTGAACTTCCTCCAGCCAGTCGGATCCCACAGGTACACCCTGATCCTGGCAGTACTTGTTCCATACAAGGCCGTAGGGAAGGGATTTGAATTCCTCGCCAAGAGCAAGACGGTCGCCGTAGTTTCCGGCTTCCTCACTGGACACCAGCTTATCCGTGGGCTCTAAAAGAGAGATAAGCAGGGATTTTAAGGTGGAACGTACGCCGGTTACCCAAGCTGTGATGCGGTTGATGCTGCCGTCAAAGAAGTCCAGAGCGTAGTAAACCCTGTCAAAGGCGTCCGCACGCTTAACCTCCTGTGCCACAGCCTGAAGATCGTCGGTGAGAATAACCACGTGGTCACTGTCCCAACGAACAGGGCGGCTCACATGGATGAGCAGATCCCTGGCAAAAAGCAGGGTGGAGGAAATTTTGTCGGCGATGCTCTCGGTTAAGTGGAAGTGCCCCATATCATAGCAGAGGGTCACATCGTTTTTATAGGCATAGCCCATAAGGAATTCGTGGGAGCCAACGGTGTAGGATTCGACACCGATTCCGAAAAGCTTGCTTTCCAGAGCGTCCACCAGTTCCTTTTTGTCATATTTCACGGAGAAAATCTCATCCAGGGACTTTTTCATTTGGGCACGGTAGCCCAGTCTGTCGGCAGGAACATCCTTCATACCGTCGGGTACCCAGATATTCATAATGCAGGGTGTACCGAGCTCTTTGCCGATGGCTGCGGCAATTTCACGGCATTTCTGTACATGACGCACCCAGAAGCTGCGGATTTCCTCATCCTTGCTGGAGAGGGTGAACCCGGAAGCAGCCTTGGGATGAGCAAAGCAGGTAGGATTAAAATCAATGCCCAGTCCCAGCTTTTTAGCCCAGGAGATCCATTTGGAGAAGTGCTTCAGCTGAAGCTGATCTCTTTCTACAAACACGCCGTCGGTTTCGGCGTAGATGGCATGAAGATTAATTCGGTGCTTGCCGGGAATGAGCTTGAGGGCCTGCTCATAATCGGCGCGAAGCTCATCGGCGGTGCGGGCAGCACCAGGGTAATTGCCGGTGCTTAGGATTCCGCCGCCGCTGGCGTTTTCAGCAACCTCAAAGCCTCCTACATCATCTCCCTGCCAGCAGTGAATGGATACGGGGATGGTACGAAGCTTGGCCAGAACCGCATCGGTATCCACACCGTATTTGGCATAGGCTGCTTTAGCGTAAGTATAGCCTGTATCAATAGTCTCTTTTATATTACTCATTCAATAAGCCTCCTTAAAACCGGGATTTCCGCACTGTCCGGCGATGCCCTTAAAAGCTGCCGGACAGCGCGTTCCACACTCTGAAATTATTATACTCCGAAACGGTTGATTCTTTCCAGTTCCGTTGAGGTGTAATTGATTTTGGATACATGGCCTTTTAAGGGAAGGATCTTTTCGTGGATGGCATCCAGGAACCACTGAGGCTGCGGGAAGAAATCCTCTTCAAGCTCGTAGGCGGGAGTAATCCAGTTCTTTGCGCCGATAACCACAGGCGGTGCATCCAGGTAGTCGAAGGCAAGCTCGCTTAGGGTCTGGGCAATATCCTTCATATGGGAGCCTCTTTCGCAGGCATCGCTGGCAAGGAGAATACGGCCGGTCTTTTTAACGGATGCCAGTACCTTTTCGTAGTTGAAGGGCACCAGGCTTCTTGCGTCAATGACCTCTGCGGAGAGGCCGTAGGTTTCCTCCAGAATTTTGGCTGCATCAAGGGCTCTGTAAAGGGTAGCGCCCAGGGTCAGAATGGTAATATCCTTACCTTCCTTCTTCACATCCGGCTCGCCGATGGGAATTTCATAGTAGCCTTCGGGAACGCCTTCCAGGTGGAACATTTCCCCGATGTCGTAAAGCCTCTGGCTCTCAAAGAAGATAACGGGATCGGTGCCGATTAAAGCGCTGTTCATAAGGCCCTTGGCATCGTAAGGCGTTGCGGGGAACACAACCTTGAGGCCAGGAATATGAGCGCACAGGCTGGTCCAGTCCTGAGAATGCTTAGCGCCGTATTTGGAGCCTACGGAAACGCTGCCCACTACGGGCATCTTAAGCCCACCTGCGCTCATGGACTGCCACTTGGAGATCTGGTTGAATATTTCGTCGCCGGCGCGGCCAAGGAAGTCGCAGTACATAAGCTCCACAATAACACGGCCGCCGCACATGCCGTAGCCTACGGCTGAACCCACAATGGCGCCCTCGGAGATGGGGGAGTTGAACAGCCTGTGATAGGGAAGGGCTTCGGTAAGGCCTCTGTAAACGGCAAAGGCTCCGCCCCAGTCACGGTTTTCCTCACCGTAGGCAATAAGGGTGGGGTCGGTGTAAAATTTGTCGATAACGGCTTCAAAGATAGCGGCACGGTAGTTGTAGGCCTTGTTCTTGGAAACGGGCTTGCCGTCCTGAATACCGGTACGGATCTTTTTGCTGATTTGAACGACTCTGGGGTTTTCTTCCTTAGTCAGAAGAACATCGCAGGGTCTGTCTTCCATTTTTTCAATTTTCTGATTGGAGAACATAAGGCGCTCAATTTTGCCCGGATCAGCCCTCAAATCCATTCTGGGAGAAAGCTTATCATCAATGGCAGCCTTTAAGAGGCGGGTAATAAGCTCGGTTGTAGCCTCGTGGATTTTAATGAAGGCTTCTTCAGCGGCGACACCGGCCTTGAGAAGCTTGCCCTTGTATTCGATAAGGGAGTCGTTGCCGGACCAGGCCTCAATTTCTTCCTTGCTTCTGTAGCTGGAAGCGTCGGAGGGGGAGTGACCGGAAATACGGTAGGTAAGGGTATCCAGAAGCACAGGACCGTTCTTGGCTTCAAGAATGGCTTTCTTGCGCTTGATGGCATCAATAACCGCCAGAGGATTGTAGCCGTCAATACGTTCGGCATGCATCTGCTCTGGATTGATACCGGCACCGATACGTGCCAGGATCTCGTAGCCCATGGTTTCGCCATTGGTCTGGCCGCCCATGCCGTACTGGTTGTTGAAGATGTTGAAGATAAGAGGCAGACCGCCCTTGTGGGCGCCTTCCCAAAGCTTCTTGTACTGATCCATGGTAGCCAGGTGGAAGCCTTCCCATACCGGACCGCAGCCTAAGGACGCGTCGCCGATATTGGCAATGACAATGCCCTTCTTCAGGTTAACCTTCTTGTAAAGGGCAGCACCTACGGAGACATCACCGGAGCCGCCGACAATGGCGTTATTGGGATAAATGCCAAAGGGGGTGAAGAAGGCGTGCATGGAGCCGCCAAGGCCCTTATGGAAGCCGGTTTCACGGGCGAAGATTTCGGCAAGGGTACCGTATACCAGAAAATCAACGGCCAGCTCTTTTACAGTATCGTGCTTCTTAAGGCTTTGAACTACCTTTAAAATAGCGCCGTCGAAAAACTTCTCCATAATTTCAAGAAGCTCGGAGTCGGAAAGCTTTTCAATTGCGGAAAGGCCCTTGGCAAGGATTTCGCCGTGGCTCCGGTGGGAACCGAAAATGAAATCGTCCTTGTCCAACAGGTAGGCCTGGCCTACGGCAGAGGCCTCCTGGCCCAGGGAAAGATGGGCGGGGCCGGGGTGATTGTAGGAAACCTCGTTGTAGGTATTGGTGGTTTTTATAAGGTTGAGCATGGTTTCAAATTCACGAATGATAGCCATGTCTCTGTAAATGCGTACAAGATCGTCGTTGGAGAAGTTTTCCTTTTCATCCTCGACGGTTTTGGAATACTGGTTTATAGGAATCTTTTCAAAGGTTATCCAGCCGCTTTTTCTAAGCTCCGCCGGATCCAGGTATTGTGACTTAGGCATAAGACATACCTCGCTTTACTCTACTGAAGATTTAATTTTTTTATTCAAAAAGGGTTTCACGAATCATTTCACAAACAGTGGGATGGGGGAACACCAGCTCCTTCACATCCTCCATTTTAAGCTCTGTCTCAATCATAAGCGCCGCGCCGTAAATAATCTCGGAGGCATAGTTGCCGATAAGGTGGGCGCCAATGAGGGTATTGTGCTTATTATCGATTAAAAGCTTGCAAATACCGTCGCCGCCTTCGTTTTCAGCCAGGAAGCGTCCGCTGTAGCGCATGGAAAGCTTCTTAACCGTAAAGTCAAGGCCCTTCTTCCGGGCTGTTTCCTCGGTTTCACCCACTGCCCCTACCTCCGGATTGGTGTAAATAACGGAAGGAATGGCATGATAGCGCATGGTATCCTTTTTGCCGAGTATGGTATTAACGGCAACCTCAGCCTCCCTGTAGGCCGTGTGGGCCAGCATGGAGGTACCGTTAACATCCCCTGCGGCGTAAACCTCGGGAATGTTGGTGCGTCCCTTGTTATCGGTGGGAATGCGGCCTCTTTCGGTAACAACGCCGATTTTCTCAAGGCCAAGTCCTTCTGTAGCCGCGCGGCGTCCAATGCTTAGTAGCACCTTATCGGCCTTGACTGAGGCTTTTTCACCGGTTACCTCAAAGATGCCCTCGCCCTTTTTAATCTCTGTAACCTTGGCTCCCAGCTTAAAGGCCACACCCTTTTTGGTGTACTGCTTAAGAAGGAAATCGGAAATTTCGGCATCGGTGGGGCCTGCGATGTGGTCAAGCATTTCCACTACCGTTACCGCGCTTCCTGCCGAGTGATAGTAGGAAGCCATTTCAAGGCCGATAACGCCGCCGCCTACAATAACCAGATTCTCAGGAACCTCGGTTAAATCAAGGATCTCCCTGTTGGTAAGGACATAGCCCTCGGCCACACCCTCCTTAACTCCCGGAATAGGGGGCACCACAGGGACTGATCCGGTGGCGATTAAGAGGCGGGAGGCGGTGTAAACCGTATCCCCTGCCTTAACCGCAAAGCCTTCGGCGGTACGCTCCTGAATTTGAGCCTCGGCGGTGACGACGGTAACATGATTGCCCTTGAGCTTGGCTCCGACGCCTGCCACAAGAGTCTTTACAACCTTGTTCTTGCGCTTGATGACCAGATCGTGCTTTAAGGTCAGCTTTTCGGCTATTACACCGTATTTCTCGCCATGAGCCGCGTTGTCATAGATTTTGGCAGAATACAGCAGGGCCTTGGAAGGCACGCAGCCTTCATTAAGACACACGCCGCCTAAAGCCCGCTTTTCAATAAGCAGTACGGAAAGGCCTGCGTGTCCCGCTCTTTCGGCGGACAGATACCCGGCGGGGCCTCCGCCGATAATCAGTAAGTCGTAAGTCATTTTTATCACCTTTCAATCACGGTTTGCAGCCGTTAACCTTATGGCCTTGCGCCAATGAATCAAAGCTTGCAGCCCGCGGTTCATTACTTCGCCAAAAGCATTGGAAAGTTCTCGAGCCAGGTTTTGAGATCCTGGAGGAAACGGGCGGCAGGCGCGCCGTCCAGAGCCCTGTGATCAAAGGTCAGGGACAGGCCCATGGAAGGATAGCTTGTCAGCTGGCCCTTGTTCTCGCGAACCTTCTGAGTAATGGTGCCTACGCCCAGAATGCCGGTCTGAGGCGGATTAATGACGGGGGTGAAGCTTTCAACGCCAAAGGTCCCCAGATTGGAGATGGTGAAGCTGGCATTTTTCATTTTGTCGGGACTGATGGTGCCGGCCTGACACTCGGCTGCCAGGGCTTTGACCTCCTGTGAAACCTGGAGAAGGGTTTTCTCGCTGGCATCAAAGAGGGTGGGAACCATAAGGCCTCTGTCGGTATCCACAGCCACAGCCACATGAGCCTTCTTGAAGAGGCGCATGCCTTCATCCAGATAGTGGGCATTGAGGTAGGGATGATTTAAAAGCACTCGCGATACGGCATAAACAATCATATCGTTTAAGGTAATACCGGCAAGGCCCAGCTTGTCGCCGCCGTCCTTGAGGGTTTTTCTGTAAGCCATGAGCGCCGAGGCGTCATAGGAGGTGTTAAGTGTCAGCTGAGCCGTATTGGACAGGGAGAGCATCATGTTCTTGGCAATAACCTTACGGATGGTTGTGTGCTTGACATCCGTGTAGGCCGGTGCTTCCTGTGCCGTGCCCGCTGCCGCCGCGGAAACCGGTGCAGAAGGTGTGGCAGCAGCCACAGCTCCGGGAGCCAAATCGTGTACGGAAATTTTTCCGCCCAGGCCGGTGCCTGATTCTACGGAACCCTCTCCTGCCGCTTTAAGAGCACCGGGAGTGTAAACCCGTCCCTGGTCGATGAGGGACGTAATATCCCTTTCAATAATACGGCCGTTGGGGCCTGTGGGAGTTGCCTCCGCCACATTGACCCCTGCTTTTGCAGCCAGGTTTTTAGCTCTGGGGGATACGGGTGCGCCGTCTGCGGAAGCTGCTGTGGAAGAAGGTGCGGAAGCTGCGGCCACAGAGGGCTTTTCCGTTTGGGAGGACTTCTCGGGGCTTGGCTCGTCGGTGGAAGCAGCCGGGGAGGAGGCAGCAGCATCCTCAACCTTTTCACCGGGCTGGCCGATGACGGCAACAGGTGTTAAGCAGGGAACATCGTCCCCCGCATCAAAATAAACCTCGAGAATAACGCCGTCCTGCTTGGCCTCCTCTTCGAAACTGGCCTTGTCGGTTTCGTAGGAGAAAAGCAGATCACCTGCTTTAACGCTGTCGCCTTTCTTCTTGAACCATTCGCCGATAATGCAGCTTTCCACGGATTGTCCCTGCCGTGGCATCAGGATTGGGGTTGCCATAGTCGAACCTCCTGTAAGATTAATATAGGTCTATAATTGCCTTAGTACCTTATTGCTGATAAGCGGTCACAGCCCGCTTCAGACTTTGGGTTATTGCGCAGCAAAAAGCCGGTGTGCGGCTTTTTGCATTTTTTAAAATCCTATTTAGCTGTTTTTGGAGGGTGCGTGGGCCAGCAGGTATTTTTCGGCCTCCAGGTTCCAAAGTCCTCCATGGCGTTCCACAATTTCGTGAAGCGCTTTAAACAAGGGATCCGCTTTACCCTTTTCCTCAAAATCCGAAATGGCGGTAAGAGGAAGGTTGATGGGCGGATAAATAAGCTTTTTGCCTCCGGGAATATGGGGCAGGTTCAGGGTGGTTTCCGCAATAACGTCCAGACCCCCCACATGGGTTATCATGGAGGAGGGGGAAAGCCTTCCCTGTGCCATGAGATCCAGAGATTCAATCATGTCGTCGGTATTGCCGCCGCTGGTGCCCACCACATGGGTTGAATTGTAGTGAACATTATAGAAGTTGAAGTCAGCGGAGAAGGCGGTGTTGCTGGGGCCGGCAAAGAAGTTGAGGCAGCCGTCGTGGCCTAATAAAGCATCACCCTGCTCCACGACAGGCTTAACCGGTGCGAATACCATAACATCGTCATAGCCGGTGCCGCCGGAAAGGGAAAGCAGATAGTCCTTTCCTTTATCGGGGGAGGAAGTATTAACATATATAAGATTTACGCCGTTTTTAGCTGCTTCTTCTACTGTATAAATGGAAGCGGCTCTGTCCAGACGGGTTTGATCAATATCGGTAACCACTAAAAGGGAGGGCTTTCTGTCACAGTGAATGGCGTAATCGATAGCGCCCAGTCCCATAGGACCTACACCGGCCAGAAGAGCCATTTTGCCGCCTTCCTTAATGCCCATTTCGTGGACATAGGAGCCCTGATTGGTGTGGTACATGGCATGAAAGGTTCCTACAATACAGGAAACCGGCTCGGAAAGAGAACCGTAGAAGAAGGCCTCACCCTTGTAGGGAAGAAGGCAGCCAAGCTCCATAACCACATTGGGAATAACAATATAGGTAGCATCTCCTCCGATATAAGGG
>JAEXPO010000166.1 GCA_023446675.1 Bacillota bacterium
AGAATGAAGTCCCCCTTACCCGTACTGGTACTATCCGGTGCGGTTTAAAGGGGAACAGGTTTGTGAACTTGAGGAGGTGAATTCATATGATAAATCGAATAGGGACCGGAAAGAGAAAAATTACAGGCATATTTTTGATTTTGACCATGGTGATTTCCATGATTCCCATCAACGGAGCTGCGGACACAGATACTTCTGTGATTTATCATGAAACTTTTGCAGAGGGCGGTGGAGCCGCCCGCCAATCAGGAGGAGCCAGCTTAACACCGGTCAGCGGCAAGGTTTTTGAAGGCAATGACGACGGCTATGCACTCTATGTCAGCAACCGGAGCAATAACTGGGATGCTGCGGATTTCCTGTTCAGTGACACAAATATGGAAAACGGTAAAACCTATTCTATTACTGTAAAAGGCTATGTGGACGAAAATGCAGAGGTTCCGGAGGGATCCCAGGCGTTTTTGCAGACCATCGGCAGCTATGGCTGGCTGGCTGGCGCCAATTTAACCACAGGTGAAGCCTTTACCTTAACCGGCACCTATACGGTGGATACGGAGAAGGATGAGAAGTTCCGTATACAAACGAATGATTCAGGGAAAGCCGTCCCCTTCTATATCGGTGATGTTTTGGTTACCGGTGAAGCCGGAGAGCCTGAGGAGCCGGGAGAGGAACCGGAGAGGCCGCCGGCAGAGCCTTTTACGGACATTACCTTTGAGGACGGTCAGGCAGGTGGCTTTACGGGCCGGGCCGGAACTGAAACCCTGACGGTTACCGATGAGGACAATCATACGGCAGGGGGCACCTATGCTTTAAAAGTGGAAGGCCGGACCAGCACCTGGCACGGACCTTCACTGAGAATTGAAAGGTATATCGACAAAGGAGCCGAATATACGGTATCGGCCTGGGTGAAGCTTATTGATCCCGCCTCATCCCCAATCCAGCTGTCCACTCAGGTTGGCGACGGCAGCAGCGCATCCTATAATAGCCTTTCCGCAAAAACCATTTCCACCGAGGACGGGTGGGTTAACTACACGGGAACTTACCGGTACAACAATGTGAGCAGTGAATACATTACGCTGTACGTGGAAAGCTCCGGCAATGCCACCGCCTCGTTCTATATTGACGATATCACCTTCCAGAAAACGGGTACAGAGCCTATTGAAATCGAAAAGGATTTAGTGCCGCTTAAGGAAGCTTATGCGGATTATTTCCTTATAGGCAACGCCATTTCTGCTGAGGATATGGATGGTGTTCGGCTGGAGCTTTTAAAAATGCATTACAATGTGGCGACCGCCGGAAACGCCATGAAGCCCGATGCCCTTCAGCCTTCAAAAGGAAACTTTACCTTTACGGCTGCCGATGCGCTTGTGGACAAGGTTTTGAGTGAAGGCCTCCAGATGCATGGACATACCCTGGCATGGCATCAGCAGTCGCCGGCCTGGATGAACACCTCTACGGACGAGGGCGGCAATACGGTTCCCCTTGGCCGAGAGGAAGCTTTGGACAATTTAAGGACCCATATCCGGACCGTCATGGAGCATTTCGGGGATAAGGTTATCTCCTGGGATGTGGTGAACGAAGCCATGAACGATAATCCTCCCCAGCCTGCAAACTGGCAGGGATCCCTTCGTCAAACACCATGGTATAACGCCATTGGCGACGATTATGTGGAGCAGGCCTTCCTGGCTGCCCGTGAGGTTTTGGAAGACCATCCGGACTGGGATATCAAGCTCTACTATAATGATTACAACCTGGATAACCAGAACAAAAGTCTGGCCGTGTACAACATGGTTAACGAAATTAATACCAGATATCAAGAGGACCATCCCGGCAAGCTCCTTATAGACGGGTTGGGGATGCAGGGACACTACCAGATTAATACCAACCCCACCAATGTAAGGCTATCCCTGGAAAGATTCATTTCCCTTGGTGTGGAGGTGAGTATTACCGAGCTGGATATTCAGGCAGGAAGCAATTACCAGCTATCGGAAGAGCTGGCTGTTGCTCAGGGGTATTTATACGCCCAGCTGTTTAACCTGTTTAAAGAGCATAGGGAGCATATCGCCCGTGTTACAGTATGGGGCCTGGCCGCCGGCACCAGCTGGCGCGCCAGCACCAATCCAACGCTTTTTGACAAGAATCTTCAGTCTAAGCCCGCTTATTATGGCGCGGTTGACCCGGATAAGTTTATTGCTGAGAATGAACCCACCACACCGGAGGATGCCAAAAAGTCCACGGCAGCTTATGGCACCCCTGTTATAGACGGCGAAACGGATACGGTATGGGAGCTTGCCCCCGCCCTGGAGGTCAGCCGGTATCTTATGGCCTGGCAGGGAGCTTCCGGAATTGCCAAAGCCCTCTGGGATGACGACAATCTTTATGTTCTCATTAAAGTTGAGGACACTGAGCTGGACAAAACCAGCGTTAATACCTACGAACAGGATTCAGTGGAGGTTTTTGTAGATGAAAACAACGGTAAAACCTCCTTCTACCAGGAGGATGACGGCCAATACCGGGTTAATTTTGATAACGAAGCCTCATTTAATCCGCAGAGCGTGGAAGAAGGCTTTGAATCCGCGGTAAAGGTTACAGGAACCAGCTATACTGTGGAAATTAAAATTCCCTTTAAGTCCGTAACACCGGCAAATGATGCAAAGGTGGGCTTCGACGCACAGATTAATGATGCCAAAAACGGAAGCAGGCAAAGCGTCGCCACCTGGAATGACACAACAGGAAATGCTTATCAGGACACCTCCATATACGGTGTGCTTACACTTACCGGAAAACCGGATGGTAATAACGGCCAGCCAGGGGAAGGAAGCACTCCCGGTACATCAAGCGGACAGAGTGGGGCAAATCCGGCTGCCAGCATCAATGAAGACGGGAGCAAGGTTACAGTGACGCTGCCTCTTGCCCTCAATAAGGATGGAAGCGGTGTTATTGACCTGCCGACAGGCTTTATAGACGGAATTTTAAGCGCAATCCGCTCTTCAGGCGAAGGGAACGCACCGCCTGTGGTTGCTCTTAAGCTTTCGGCCGGGTCCGAGCTCAAAGGGGTAACGGTACGGCTTTCCGAGGATGCCATAGTC
>JAEXPO010000225.1 GCA_023446675.1 Bacillota bacterium
CGTATAGCCGAATCCGCCTGCCGTCCCTTGTTTCACTGGGCTTACCCTTAAGCGTTTTCAAAAGCCGGGATCTTTTTAGCTCTTCCTCCATCCGGACAGTCATTTCGTCAAGATAGGCTTTGTCAGGATCTATGGTGAGGGTTCCGGAGTAGCCGTCTATGATGGCTAGCCTGCCGTCCCAGGCTCTTTGTATATCAATCCCAATTAAAGCAGGGATACCCATGGTCCTTGCAAGGATAGCCGTATGTGAGTTGGCGGAACCGAGCCTTGTTACAAAGCCAAGAAGCCTGGATTTATCCATCTGTACTGTTTCACTTGGAGCCAGATCTCCGGCAACCAGAATAACCGGATCCTTGAAGGCCTGCTCCTTCTCTCCGAAGCCCGCCAGAGCACCAATGAGCCTTTCGGAAATGTCTCGCACATCTGCTGCGCGTGCCTTCATGTATTCGTCGTTCATCATGGCAAACATTTCGGAAAAGCGATCTCCGGTGCTGGCAACCGCGTATTCCGCATTGATGGACTGTCCTCGGATAATGTTTTCTATAGAGCTTAAATAATCCTCATCCTCCATCATCATCTTATGGACGTCAAAAATAGCCGCGTTATCCTCGCCTACCTCCTTCAGGGCCTTCCGGTAAAGGGCATCCAGCTGGGACAGCGCTGTTTTCTTCGCCTGTTCAAACCGTATCCACTCCTCGTCGGCGTTCTCCGCTCTTGTCCGTTTGATGACGGTCTGCCGTTTTTCATAAAACAGGATTTTGCCCACCGCTATTTTAGGATAAAGAGACGTTCCCGTATACCTTTCCATTTTCACAGACCTCCCTACAGGCTCTTTTCCAGAAAAGACCGCATGGCAGTTATGGCCGCTTCTTCATCCTCACCCTCTGCGGTGACGGTAATTTCATCATTTTTCTTGACACCCAGGCTCATGAGCATAAACACCTTTGTGGCCTCTGCCGTTAAATTTCCATTTCTTAATGTAATTCTGCTTGTAAAAGGCTTTGCCTCTTTGGCTAAAAGTCCCGCCGGCCGGGCATGAATTCCTAATTCGTCCTTTATAATATAGCTGAACTGCTTCATTTACTATCATCCTTCCATTGTTTATCCAGGCTTTGGGCAAGCCCGGTTCTAGGCTCTTAAAACAAGTCTTTGAATATGCACCGCCAAAAAAGCAACCTCTTCATTGGTAATCGTTTTATTGTATTCCTTTAAAATATAGGTACGTATTTTTTCTGCGTAGCTGACGGCTTGGGGATATCCCAGGGATATCTGGGAGTAGAGAAAATCATCCTCCGATTCCAGCATGCAATTGCCTAAAATACGTTCCGCAAAGAATTGCATATGGGTTATAAACCGGGAGTAGTGAATACTCTCCTTATCCGGCTGATTTTTTATTAAATAAGTTACCAGGGAAACAACATTGCCAATCAGCCGGGCCGCCTGCATCACATCATAATCCGTTTTCGCATCCTTCTGGGCATTGAGAATGTGGAATGCGATATTGGCCGTTTCAACAGCAGGAAGCTCAACGCCGATTTTTTGCCTTACCGTTTCCAGCGCGTACCGGCCGACTTCGTATTCCTTTGGATAGAAGGTTTTCAGCTCCCATGACATTTTGTTTCTGACAACCATATCCTCCTTGAAGCGCTTTACCGCGAAATGAAGGTGATCCGTGAGTGCAAGGTAAATGTGCTCGTTAAGACTGGTTTTTAAAAGCTTCTCCGCGTAGGTCACCACATCCCTCGTCACCTCAAGATAAACGGCCGGAATAGCGTCTAAAAGCTCTAAAAGATGCTTTCTGTCAACATTTGAGACAGGAATGAAATAACGGCTGTCCTCCTGTAATTCCACCGTTTCTCCTGCTTTTCTTCCGTAACCGATACCTTTGGACATAACAATCGAATCCTGGCTTCCTTCTCCTTCAATAAGAATGATGCTTGAATTTAATACCTTTTTAACAACCGGCAATGTTATCTCCCCCTCTGGTAACAATACCCTAATTCATGTCCTCCCCGTTGGTTGAAATGACCTTTTTATACCAGTAAAAGCTGTCCTTGCGGCTGCGGCGCAGGGTTCCTTTTCCTAAATCGTCCTGATCCACATATATAAAGCCATAGCGCTTGCTCATCTGGTTTGTGGACGCACTTACAAGGTCAATGGGAGCCCAGCTGGTATAGCCCATCATTTCCACACCCGCGTCAATAGCCTTCTCCATTTCCTCAAAATGACTGCGAAAATAATCTATCCGGTAAGGATCGTGCACCGCGCCGTCCTCTTCCACCGTATCCTTTGAGCCAATACCGTTTTCTACAACAAACAAAGGCTTTTTGTAACGGTCGTAAAGCTCGATGAGAGAAATACGCAGCCCTATGGGATCCACCTGCCAGCCCCACTCACTGGATTCCAGGTAAGGATTTTTCACTCCGAGAATTGTGTTTCCGGGAGTGCGTTCCGCGTTGGGATCCACGGATTCGGTCATGCTCATATAATAGCTGAAGGATACAAAATCCACGATCCCCTGCTTCAAAATCTCCCCGTCACCCGGCTCCCTTACAGGCAGTATACCCTTTTTCTCCAATTGCCTCAGTATAATGCCAGGATATTCGCCGAATACCATTACGTCGGTATAAAACATATTGTCCAGATTTCTAAGCTGAGTTGCTGACACGTCTTCCGGCGCGCAGGTTCTGGGATAAGCAATAAGCTTGGTCAGCATGCATCCCATCTTACCGCCGGGAATCATTTCACGGCACAGGCTTGTGGCAAGGGCTGCGGCTACAAACTGGTGATGAAGGGCCTGATAACACACCGCCTCCTCCCTTCCCCCGCAGCGATCCGGGATAATGCCTGCCGTGGTAAAGGGGTGGCGGATAATGCTGTCCACCTCGTTAAAGGTAAGCCAGAGCTTCACATATTCTCCGAAATGCTCATAGCAGGCGCGGCTGAACCTCACAAACATATCCACAACCCGCCTGTCCTCCCAGCCGTTATACTTTAAGCTGAGGGCAAGGGGCATTTCGTAGTGGGACAAGGTGACCAGCGGTTCAATGCCCAACCGTTTCATTTCTCCAAACACATTTTTATAAAACGCGACACCGGCGGGATGCGGCTCCGCCTCTTCCCCTGTGGGAAACAGACGGGTCCAGGCTATGGACAGGCGAAGCACCTTGAAGCCCATATCCGCAAGCAATGCCAAATCCTCTTTATAACGGTGGTAGAAATCCACTCCCCGGCGCTTGGGATACTTTGCATCGTCCCTGTCCTGAATCGCCGCCTGTATGTCAGCGCTGGTAATGCGGGCATGGGCCTCGTAATTCTTAACATCCACCTTTGGCCTGTATTCTCCCACATCTGCAACAGAGGGCCCCTTGCCGTCTTCACTCCACGCACCCTCTATTTGATTGGCGGCTATAGCGCCCCCCCATAAAAACCCTTTTGGAAAACTCATTTCTTCCTCCTATGCCCGGACTCCCAGCTTCATAATGGCCGTTCCCAGATCTACCGCTTTTGCGGACGCCATCTCCGCGTCGAACTCATTTCCGTTTGACAGTATGACGGGAGAGGTAATGTCGTATCCGGCTGCTTTTATTGCCTTTAAATCAAATTTCATTAAAAGCTCACCGGCCTTCACCTTATCCCCTGCCTTTACCGCAGGCTCAAAGTACCTTCCTTCAAGCTTGACCGTTTCCAGTCCCACATGAATGAGAATTTCCGCACCCTTATCACTCAAAAGGGTTATGGCATGCCTTGAATCAAATACCGTGTGAACGGTTCCGTCAATCGGGGCATACACCTCGCCGCTTGACGGGACAATGGCCACCCCGGTTCCCAGAATTCCCGCGCTGAACACCTCGTCCTTTACCTTGGAAAGCGCCATCAGTTCGCCCTTCATAGGACTTAGCACCTCGCCGGCTCCCAAGGCTACGGCCCCCGTGCTCTCTTTTTTAAACGCCTTCTTATCCTCCCACAGCACAATGGCTGCAATCATAGCGACAATGAAGGAAATACCAAAGGCAATGACAGCATAAATAATGTTCATCCCGTTGTTTTCGTCAACATACATGGACATGCTGGCAAGTCCCGGCCCTACAAGGGCAAAAGCTTTAATCGCCGTGATTCCGATAAACGCCCCCCCTGCCAGACAGCCGCTCAAAACACTGTATAGAGCACGCTTGTTTTGAATGGTAAGGCCATACAAGGCAGGCTCCGTGATGCCAAACAGGGCGGAAAGTCCCGCCGATACAGCCGTGGCTCTGGTGTTTTGATCCTTTGAGCGGATGGCTATACCGAAGCAAGCTCCGCTCTCGGCAATATTATGTGCAAGGGACGCAGAGAGATACAGCGGATCATAGCCTATTTTCCCTACCTGCGTAATGGCGTAGGGCAGCATGGCCTTATGCATTCCAATGGAAACCATAAACGGAAGCAGCAGAGCCAATAATGCAATAGCCACCCAACCGAGGCTGTCGTACATTGCAAGAATGACGGTTGAAAAAAGCTCTCCTGCACGGTAGCCCAAGGGGCCCAGCACCAAAAGCGTCACCGGCACGGTAACAAGGAAGGTCATCATGGGAACAAAGAAAATACGTATAGGCTTAGGGCTGAACCTTGTAAAAAATTTCTCAACCTGGGACAGAAACAGCACGCAGAGGATGGCGGGAAAAACCTGTGAGGAATAGGCTATGTTCCTGATGCCAAAACCAAACAGGGTGGCGCCGCCCTCGGCGGCCAGCAGCGTGGTTACTTTAGGAAGGATGAGAACGCCTACGGCGCCCAATGCAACCAGCCGGTTGGCGCCCAGCTTGTTTGCCGCGGTTACGGCAACCATTAAGGGCAGAAAATAGAGAACTGCATCCGTTATGGATGTTAAAAGTGTATAGGTACTGCCTGTTTTGTCGATAATGCCGGTCATGGCAACAAGCAGCAGCACACTCTTTAGTACGCCTGCGCCGGCCATGGCGGGAACCAGCGGCTGGAATACCGCTACAATAAAATCCAGTATCACCGCGCCAATCTTTTTCTTTTCCCCGGATGCTTGCCCGGAAGCGCCTGCATTAAAATTTCCCAGCTTGCAAACGGCGTTGTAAACCTCAATCACTTCATTACCGATAATTACCTGGCACTGACTTGACATAACTACCCCTAAAACACCGGGGGTGGCCTTAAGCGCCTCCATATTTACTTTTTTACTGTCGGCCAGGGTAAATCTCAATCTTGTTGAGCAATGCTCCAGGTGAGTAACATTCTTTTCTCCGCCGATATGCTTTATAATTCCGGCGGCACATTTTTGATAATCCATATGCCTCTCCCTTTCTCCGTAATGTCTCGAGTTTTCTTGGAATTTATTGGTTCTGGCCAAAAACCAATAAAAAAAGACCGACACAAAAACAGTTGCACGCTTGTGCACCATTTCTGTTCGATCCTGCCTGCCTTACCAGTAACATGTCTACTAAGCACTTTCATTATAGCAAGGTTCATTTACGGTAGCTATATGCAATATGCATAATTAACATTTAAAAACTTATTTATTACGACGAATTTAGCTATTATGTACTCTCTTGTAATTGTACTCCGCCAAAATACTACGGCGAATGGCACATAGCGGCATTAAAGTTCGATAGTACAAGAAAATACACCATTACAATGATTGCAATGACCAGCCCGCTGCCATAAAATAAGAGTAACGCAACCGATAACAGGGAAAGAAAGGCAAGGCTAAAATTTTGATTATTGCCATTTTCTCGGATATACATGGAAACGACATTGCCTTTGAGGCCGCCATAAAGCATGCTAAAAGCCAGGGAGCCGAAAAATTTCTCATCGCGGGGGATCTCATTACCGATTATCCCCTTACCTCAAAGGTGCTAAAGAGAGCAAGGGAGCTCACGCCTTACATTGTCCGTGGCAATCGGGACGAGCTTATCCTTGACTATCATAAAAAAGAGCATCAGGATTGGGGCGACTATTATCAGACAAGCCTTCTTCAATACATTTACGACCGAATCACCCCGGAGGACTTAGCCTTTTTACAGACTCTGCCCCCTTCCCTGCTTCTTGCCCTGGACGATAAAAACACGCTGCACATGACACACCGCATTCCGCAAAAGAACTATCACTGGGCGGGAGCAAAGGAGCATATGGAAATTGTCCGCTCCTACTACCGCACCGAAGCTCAGTATAGGGATGCGCCCTGGAGTGTGTTTGTTGTAGGCCACACCCATTCTCCCGGCATTCTTCAGGATGAAAACCGGCTTCTTATCAATCCAGGCTCCATAGGAGGAAGCTATGTAGGCCGTTTTGCCGCCGAATACGCCCTTTTGGAATGGAAGGACGGCAAGGGTGAGGTTCGAATTC
Organism: Bacillota bacterium; assembly: GCA_023446675.1. Lineage (GTDB taxonomy): Bacteria > Bacillota > Clostridia > DSM-8532 > DSM-8532 > DTU059. Next base: position 6,355 of record JAEXPO010000225.1, read on the forward strand.
TTACTGCGGATTACGACAGAGATAAGGCCGTGGAGGCTGTTCATTCCTATGACCTGCTGGAAAATCCCCGGACCACCCACTGGACCCAGCTTTTAATCAAAACCCAGGATGACGGACGCAATTACTTCGCGGAGCTTCTGCTGGAGGCGGACAGGCTTTATACCCAACGTAAAAGCAGGGCTCCTTATTTTCCCGACGATGTGTGGCTGGATGCCATAAAATTCATGGTTGAAAAAGGCATCCTTCCTAAATAGGCTGTTTGCTGAAAAGGTGCTTTCCCTAAAATCAGCTGTTTCTGACTTTCAAGCCGCATGAGGGAGCTATATTCGGTTTTACAGTTAATTGCGGGAACAGGCGCAAGCTACATATGGAGCCTTTTTATAAGCTCCAGGCGCATGCTCTTCCCCTCGAAAAGAATAAGTCCTACCAAGGATATGAGGCTTAAGGCAATGCATAGTATGGACGGAATAGCCACGTTAATCATCCCCAGCAAATAAAAGACAATGGGAACAATGCCAAAGGCGATATCAACAAAAAGGGCGGCGATATAGTCCCCGGCGGGAAGGTGCATCACCTTGGCCACAACAGCCAGCACCACCATGGCTCCCACACAGGTTAAGGGAATAACATAGTCCAGGGACCAGCCCCGCCAGCCTGTAAGATAATCCCAGCCCACACTGAAAACGGAAAGCACCATAACCTGGTTGGTTATAATGTGGGGGATATTGTTTTTCCTTCTGTAAACCACCGCCAGGGTTATCCAGAAGCAGGCTATGCCCAAAACGGCAAAAAGGGACCAATAACCGGTTTGGGGCAGGATAAGGTTTATGGCTACCGAAATAACGCCCGCCGATACCGTTGCAAGTATCAGAAGCTTGAAAAAAAGCGCATACTGCTTGTACAGGGTTGGCAGCACAGGATAAGCCTCTGCCTCCGCTTCGCCTTCAAGATTATTCTGGCAAAGCGGGCACCGGGCCGTTCCGCTTTTTACCGTAACCTTGCATTTGCCGCAATATTTCATCTCTTTCGTCCCCCTTTCCCGTTTTTAATCCTCATCATCCATAAGATTGGTTGTTACTTCAACCCCAATGCCCATATCCGTCAGCTTCCGGAAAAAGCGCCTCTGGATATCCGTACTTAAAAAGGGGGCTGTGAAGCTTATACTGAGCTTGTCCTCATAGGAGCAGAGGCAAAGCTGCACCTTCAGGGTGGCCGCCGACAGGTAAAAGGCGTTGATATAAGGCTTTAGCTCCTCCGGCATCTTAATGACTCCGATATTGGAAACGGCAGCCGTATTCCAGCGTTTGGACAGGCTATATGCCCTTTTCAACACGAAATCCTTAAAAAACAACGGGGCAATCCGGGCAAAAATATTATGCTCCACATTGGCGAAGGAATTAATGATATTGGCCAGATTCTCCTTGGAAAGCTGCCTTTTAAAGTCCTCATCAATGCTTTTTATTACATCCTCCAGCTCTCCGCTGCTGCGCCAGTAGTCATAACCCACATAAACCACACTGAAAAAATTTCTGGCGGACTCGGAAGGAAAATATTTTCGCAGATTTACCGGAACCGATAAAATAATGGGCTTCTTTTTAGCCCGCACAGGCACCGATTCGCTGATGGCATTCATAAAGCACGCGCAAAGAAATACCGTAAGGGTTGTATTATAGCGGTGTGCGGCATCCAAAAGCTCCTTCACGCTGGTAAGGCCCGCAATAATCTTAAGCCTGTCCTCGGTGTACTGAAAGCCTTTAAGAACACAGGCCGAGGTTTTCTTAGCCTTTTTAACCTTAATGGAATCATTATAGTACTTAAGAAAACTGTCGTCGCTCATTTGTATACGGGAGGCATCATAATCCAGGACGGGCTCCTTAAGCCCATTTACCAAGGCAAGGTACTTGGTTAAAAGCTGCCTTAAAAAATGCATGGCCCCCGTCCCGTCGGTGAGGACATGAAAAACCTCCAGATTAATACGGGTGTTATAGTAGGTTACCTCAAAGAGCAGGGTCTTTATATTTTTATTGTAAATGGGCTGACAGGGGTACTTGTATTCTTCACGGACAATGGGCATCAAATCGCTGCTTTCAAGGTAGTACCAGAAAATGCCCCGCTTTAATATGCACTGATAAACCTTAAATACCTCCAGTGTCTCATTTAAGGCCTGCTGGAGAATTTCCGGTATTACAGCCTCATAGAGCTCGCAGCTCAGCCGGAAGACCTGGGTATCCGTTTTCCGGGAAGCCGACGGAAAAATTTTTGCCGCATTATCCAATCTATTCCAATTATTTTTCAACCTCGTTCACCTCATCAAGAAACGCATTAATGACCTTGTAGCAGTACTTTACATGGGCAAAGCGCATGGGAAGGGAAAAGAAGCCGTGAAGGGCGTCCTTTACCCGGCAGATCTCCACCCTGTTGCCAAAGCGTCTTAGCTTTTCCCCATAAGCCTCACCTTCGTCCCGAAGAGGATCATACTCAGCCGTTACAATAAGCGTATCGGGCTGCTGGGAAAGATCCTCGGACAAAAGGGGCGCAACATAGGGGCTTGTAAGATATCTGTCGTCCTGGATGTAAAGGTCCATATAATCGCATATTCTCTTGGATGTCAATAAATAGTCCTTGCCGTTCTCCACAACAGAGAGAAAAGGCGAATCCTCCCTGTGATTGTTATGGGTAAGAGGATAAATAAGAATCTGCCGTCTTACCCTGAATTCCCCCCGGTCCCTGGCCATAAGGCTTACAGCAGCGGCAAGATTGCCTCCCGCACTGTCCCCGAAGAGAATAACATCCTTGCCTTTAAAATGAAGGCTTCCGTTATTTAAAAATACTTCCCTAGCAACCCGGTAGCAATCCTCCACCGCGTAGGGAAAGGGGTATTCAGGTGCCAGACGGTAATCCACCGAAAGCACCTTGCGGCCTGTTTGCTTTGCCAGGTTGGCGCAAATTTTCGTGTAGCTGTCAATGTTCCCTATAACCCAGCCTCCCCCGTGAAAGAAGAGAATAATCTCATCCGAACGGGATTTTTCAGGAAAGAACACCCGTACGTCAATTTCATGACCGTCGGCGGATATTTTGTGGTCCCACATTTTATATAAAACCTTGATGGAGGGATGGGCCAGATTATTAAATACCCGCTCCATCTTATAATTGCTTTTTACGTTAAGGTCCGGATAGGACAATGCTTTCAGAGCCGCGCGCATGAATTTGTTGATCGCCATGAAGGGCCGGGCCTCCGTTTCATTTATTAAGTTTAAGACTGCGTCTTTTTTACTTTAAAGTAAATTATCCCTATAATTCCTAAGAGTGTTACCAGTCCGAAGCCTATAATCAATTCGGCGGCATTAACCGAGCCGGATACGAATATAGACGTGGGACCGTCTGCCGATCCGATAATGCTAATTGCACTCGGGCCGTTAAAAGAAGCTCCCATCCTGTAAAGCAGCCATTTAGGCAGCAAATAATGCCACACTGTTAATATAAGTGTTACTGCGCCGCATACCAGCGTGCCAATTTTAAAAATCCGGCTGATTCTTTCCTTTTTCATACTTCCCTTTTCCCAAAGCCCCATTCTCCCTGAAACCTTGCTTTAAGGTCTCCGTTCAATGCATTATACATGCATTACGGGGGGTTTGTCTTTATACTCAGGGTTATCTTTTTACGTTCTGGTTTTTGACATTTCTTATCAGTCCTAATTTTCTTCTATTATTTAGTTATAACATAAGCCGGGTTTAATGAAAAGCCGCCGCCAAGCCCGGGACGGAGGAGTGCCTGCATATTTAGAAAAAAGGGCCCTTTTAAGTAAAAAATACCCCACACTTCTCTTTAGGAAAAAGTAAGGATCTACAACATCTAAAGTTAAGATTTATTCTATTGGTTTTATTAGCTTTAGCGTATACACTAAAAGCTGGAGCTGTCCGCTTCGGTCGCGCACGGGCATTCCCAAAGGATGTGGAAAAGCCTGCTGATGCGAGGAAGAAAAAAGGAGCAGGAGGGAATTATGCCAAATAGAGTTTTAATCATAGATGATGACATGGAGCTTTGTACACTGATGAAAAAATGCGTCATGCAGGAGGGGCTGGATGCAGATATTGCCAATACCGGCAAGGTCGGCCTGACTAAAATCACAGGGCATAACGACGCCTATTGTCTCGTTATTCTGGATGTTATGCTTCCTGGCATGAATGGATTTCAGGTCTTGTCTGAAATAAGAAAAAGCAGCACGGTTCCCGTCCTTATGCTGACAGCAAAAGGTGATGAAATAGATAAAGTGACCGGCTTACGCCTCGGTGCGGACGATTACCTGACTAAGCCCTTCAGCATTAATGAGCTAATGGCTCGTATGGAGTCCCTTATACGCCGATACACAACTTTTAATCAAACTTCGCCATCTCATATTCTCAGCCTCAAAAATATGGTGATTGACAAGGAGAACCGGACTGTCTTTGTAAATGAAGAATTGGTTGAGTTTACAGGCAAGGAATTTGACTTACTGGCATTTCTGGCATTCAACAAAGGGCGTGTTTTTACAAAAAAACAAATCTATATGCAGGTCTGGGAAGATGAGTATGCTTTTGATGATAGCAACATTATGTCTTTTATCAGCAAATTACGAAAAAAGATTGAACCGGACGCGGAACGCCCTTTTTATATCCTGACTGTACATGGTGTGGGCTATCGCTTTAATAAGGAGGCGTAACCCATGAACTGGACACTGTTTTTCCTTTTTTCCACTCTTTTCTGTATTTGTGTTATTCTCTATCTCACAACAAAACTCTGCCGTGCAAAGGAACAGCTTTCAATTATCAGGGATGCTCTGGAAGATATAAAACAGGGAAACCTAAACCGTCGTATTCTTACAAGAAAAACGGATCTGACAAAAACCATCTGCTATAACATAAATGAAATCGCCATCAGCAATCAAGCACAGCTCATCAGGCTGAAACAAGCGGAGCAGGCCTATAAACGTCTTATGACAAGCCTGTCCCATGATGTCAAAACGCCTCTCACCTCATTGGTTGGTTACCTGGAAGCTGTACAGGGAAAAATTGTTTCGGAACAAGAAAAAGATGCTTATATTAGTACCGCACTAAATAAGGCACATCACCTGAAGGACTTTGTCGAGCTGCTATTTGAATGGGTAAAGCTGGATGCCAAGGAACAACTGTTTCAATTTGAAATAGGCGATTTGAACGAGCTTACCAGAAATATTTTGGTCGATTGGATTCCAGTATTGGAGGATAAGCATTTTAATTACGAAATCACTATTCCTGACGAAGAATGCAATATCGTTTTAGATAAAAAGGCCTATAAACGCATTCTAAATAATTTACTGCAAAACGTACTGCTCCATAGCGAAGGAGATAAAGTCTCCGTTCGGATTTGTGAAAAAGGGCAACAGGTAAAGGTTTTTGTATCTGATAACGGAATTGGAATAAATGAAGATGAGCTGCCTCATATTTTTGAGCGACTTTATAAATGTGATGAATCGCGTTCTCATGGAGGGAGCGGCCTCGGTCTGGCCATCGTAAAAGAACTTACTGAGGCGCACCACGGTATTATTTCTGTAGAAAGCAAGCCCAAGACAGAAACAGTATTTACAATAGCTTTGCCATTGAAAAAGGCTTTGTGAGGTATCACAAGGCCTTTTTTACCAGCAAGAATAAAACAAGATTCCGGCAAGGTTTCAGCAAGGTTTATAAAATATAATAAATCTTGAAATCGAAATGGAGGCTGCAAATGAATGGAGAATTTCGTCATCAACACGGAGAATCTTACCAAAGCATTTCGCGTTCAGATTGCGGTAAATAAGGTTAATCTTCATGTTGC
>JAEXPO010000249.1 GCA_023446675.1 Bacillota bacterium
GGTATAGCCCATGTCCCGGAAGTACTCGGCAATGGTAATACCGGTGTAAATGGACGCTTCCCGCGCCGCCACAGGCATGTCGGAGGTATTGGCGATAAGCACCGTACGCTTCATAAGGGATTCACCGGTTTTTGGGTCCTTAAGCTCGGGGAACTCCATAAGAACATCGGTCATTTCGTTGCCGCGCTCGCCGCAGCCGATGTAAACGACCAAATCCACGGAAGCCCATTTGGCAAGCTGGTGCTGAACCACCGTTTTCCCGCTTCCAAAGGGACCGGGAATAGCCGCAACGCCTCCCATGGCAATAGGAAACAGTGTATCAATTGTACGCTGGCCGGTTACCATGGGTTCATTGGGAGAAAGCTTTTCCTTATAGGGACGCTCCTTGCGCACAGGCCACTTCTGCATCAGTGTGAGCGGAACGCTGCTGCCATCCTTCTCATTTTTAAGAACAGCAATGTTTTCCAGAACGGTGTATTCCCCCTCGGTAACGGCTTCAATCACCCCTGAAAGCCCGTAGGGAACCATAATTCGGTGGGTGAACACGGCGTTTTCCTTAACCGTTCCGATAAAATCACCGGCCTCCACCCTGTCTCCCGGCTTTACCGAAGGAACAAAGTGCCATTTCTTTTCCCGATTAAGGGAAGGAACCCGGACTCCCCTTGATATTGAGTTTCCGATAGCTTCCCGCATGGCTTCCAACGGTCTTTGTATTCCGTCGAACATATTTTCAATAAGGCCCGGCCCCAGCTCAACGCTCAAGGGGGCCATAGTGGAGACCACAGGCTCACCCGGCCCCAGGCCCGAGGTTTCCTCGTAAACCTGAATGGATGCCCTGTCTTCATGTATTTCCAATATTTCGCCAATCAGGTTCTTGCTCGATACGGACACCACGTCGAACATATGGCTGTCGCGCATACCTTCCGCGATGACCAGCGGGCCGGAAACCTTGACGATTCTTCCTTGATTCATCTTTTTTTCATCCTTTCCACAGACATTAAAGGAAGCAGGAGTTTTTATTCCTCGTTAAACAGGATATCCGCTCCCACAGCCTTTTCAACACTTTCCTTTACGGAAGAAAGGCCGATTCCGAGAGACCCCTGCACACCGGGAATGGGAACAATGGCCGGAAACCGGCTGCCGCGATACCTGGCTATATCGTCCTTAATGTCCCGTGCGGTTTGCTCCGTTACAAAAATGACGGCATAATCATTCTGAGCAAGCCGATGAAGCAATCGGGAGGATTCCTCCACGGAGGCAACGGGATAAACGTCAAAGCCGATAGCCTTAAAGCCCAGGATACTGTCCCTCTCGCCCAAGACGGCTATTTTACGCATAGCTTATCCTCACCCTCTCTCTTATGCTTTCGTGGGGAAGGTTGTTAACCTTCCCTGTAATGATCAGTCTGACATTGCGGATTTCCGCCTCCTTATAAAACAGGTAGGCTACCGCCGGTTCTATTCCCATAGCGATTCGACGGCTTTTCCGAACCTCCTCAATGACATAATCGTCCAGGGCCTTCTCCACCGCCGACATGCTCACATTGCCCTTTAAAAGCTCCTTAAGGCTCTCGGAAAGCTTCAAAAGGTCAGCATAGCGAAGAGCTGCCAAAAAGGCTTCAAAGGGCTTTTCAATCAGCTCCGCATAGGTTTTAACATCAGGCCTGCCTCCGGGGATAAGCGCCTTTATAACAAAATCAGGCGCCTTTTTAAGAAGCTTCGCCCGAATGAAAATACGGACATTGGCCACATCCACAAGGGTATTAACCAGTCCCGTCACAAAGGGCTCGTCAATAATTCGTGCATCCTCCAGCATGTTGGTGTACATGCCTCTGTCCAAAACAAAATCCACGGTTTGGGGATCATTCGTTTTACCGTAGGCTTCTATACTTTCCATTATTGCATTCTGGAAGGTTTCCGGAAGCTCTTTAAGGTTTCTGTCCGTTATCATGCGTGAAAGCTTGTCAGGAGGTACCGTACCTGCGTCCGACAAAAATCGTGATCCGGACACGCCTGAAAATTCTGCTTTGAGAAGGATTTTTGCGTTCAGGTAATCGTTCCTTCTCATAAAGAGCTCCACAGCCCCACTGTCCGGGAGCACGCTTTTCAAAAGCCCAAAGCACTTTTTCATTTCACCGGAAAGCAGTTTTTCCAAATCCTCCGGAGCCACGGTTCCCCCTGCCGTACCCTCGCCGTAACCGGCTTCGGTAACGATACGAACAGCTTCGACAGGGCTTGAAGCTTCAAACAGGCGTTCCAGCTTCTGAACCGTTAAAAGCTTGTTTTCAGCTGAGCGGATACGCGCTGTGGCATAGGCAAAATCTTCTTCTTTCAACCTTGGCATTGTTACCGCTATTTCCTTTCTCCGAAAATGAATCCCATTTTCGGAAATTACTACTTGCTGCTGTCAGGCTTCAGTCGTTTTTAAACAATACAGCGGCAACATCCGCTTCAAGCCTGTTTTTTTCAAGGTTCAGCAAGATTTCCAGAGTGCAGTTTATTTCTAAATCGCCGTAGCGAAGCACCGCGCCGCCTTTAGAGGAAAGGAATTCCCCGGAGGGAGCTAAAGATAAAGATGCCTCCCGGCCCTTTTCCTTTAAAAGCCTGTTGAGCCCATTTATAAATTCCGGTCCCAACCGGTTCTTACTGTCGGCCTCATTAACCAAAATCTGGCCTTCGCCATCCCGTACGGCCTGCAGTAAATAGTACTCCATCATCTTACGATATTGATCCTCCGGCAGCTTGCCCAGCTTGTCCAGAGCCAGCTCAAAGGCTTTAGCGACCATATCCTGTCTTGTTTTCAGCACCTGCTTCCTGTCCTCCAGGGAGGCTGTAGCGGAAATGCGCTTTTTAAGAATTTCCGCCTCGGCCTGAGCCTTGGCTTCCGACTGGGCAAGGTTACCTGAGGCTTCCGCTTCCGCTTGGGCAAGTATTGCCGCCGCTTCCTGCTCTGCCTTTCGGATAACTTCCTCCGCCTCTCGCCGGGCATCAGACAGGATCTTTTCCTTTATTTTTTCAATCCCGTTCATTTAGTAACGCCCTTTCAAATTTATATCTTGCCCAGCATCTGAATGGACACGACAAGGCTCAGGATGGCGAACATTTCTACCATCAGCGCGAAAATAATAGCGTTACCGAGAGCTTCGGGCCTCTTTGCCAAAAGGTTGATGCCCGCTGCGGAAACCTTGCCCTGCCAAATAGCTGAAATGCAGCCTACTATACCAATGGGAAGGCCGGCCATCAGAAGGGAAAGTCCCTGCTGCAGTGTCAAACTGTCGGAGATTTGGTTATTAATAATCATAAAGGCAATAACGAAGCCGTAAATAGACTGGGTTGAAGGAAGCGCCTGCATAACCATGGCAGAAGCAAATTTACCGGGGTCATCGGCTACAAGTCCGGCAGCGGCCTGCCCTGCAATACCTACTCCCTTGGCGGAACCAATAGATGCTACAAAAAAAGCGATCGCGGCACCGAGAAAAGCGTAAACCGTAGGGTTCAAAAAGAGATCTGCAAACATGATACTAAATCCTCCTAAATCAAATTAAACTTATGCTGCGGGAGCTTCTGCGCTCAACACGCGCTCCGTTGCGGTTTTTACAACAATATAACGTGTATTTGCCTGAAAGGGCCGGAATGCTTCTCCGCCGCCTTCAAGAAATTTGCCGAAAAACTCCAGATACTGCAGTCGGCAGGAATGAACAAAAGCCCCCAGCACATTCAGGCCAATATTTATGGAATGGCCTACAATGATAATAAGACTGCTGGCAATAATACGAACCACGATATTTCCGCCCATGGTAGCGCTCAGGGTGTTCACTATGTCGCCGATAATAGCCGATGCAAGCCCCAGGGCTACCAGACGGGTATAGGAGAGGCAGTCGCTTAAAAAGCCTATAAGATCATACAGCTTTCCAACGCCTCCAAAGATTTTACCGAACAGCTTGGGGGATTTTCTCCCCTGGGTAAGAAGCAGAAGAATGACACCCAGCAACAAAAGCTTGTTGCCAAGAGAGGTAAGCCAGTCCAAGCCCTCCGTATTGACCCCCGGCGCAAAGGGCAGCAAGGTGAGGGCAAATCCGATATACAATAGATAAATAAAAAGTACATCGAACACAAAATCCAAGTACTTCTTTTTGCGCAGAAGATTGGCGCCTTTTACGCCAAACCCGAAGAACATATGAATAATACCGAAAAGGATAGCCCAGCTCATCATTAAATCGGGGTTCTCAACAGGATTCATCCACAGGGCTGTTTTGGATAATGCACTTATCCCAAACCAGCTGCCGAACATCAAGCCCCAAAACACGGAAGACAACCCGCACCACATCAGAAGCTTTATAAAACGCCGGGGGCCGTCTTCCATTTTAATCCGCCAGACAAGGATACCGGCCACCAGCGCCATTAGAAGCCCGTAGCCCCCATCCCCCCGCATCATACCAAAGAACAGGCAGAAAAACGGCATCATGATAGGGCTTGGATCCAGCTCTTTGCTGCTTGGAAGTCCATACATGGTTAGTACGGGACGAATGGATTCCACTACCGGTCCATTTTCAATCAGGACAGGATAGGCTTCGTCCTCTTCCGGTTCGTTAATTTCTACCGAGCAGATGAATTCTTTTGTCAGCCAGCCTTTTACCTTAAGGGAAAGCTCCGTGGGCACCCAGCCTTCAAGCAGGAAGACACTCCGGGTGGATACAAGCCGGCCATGGGCTTCAAGCCTGCAGCGTTCCATTACATATGCATCATGAAGAACCTCAAGTTTTTCTCTTTCGCCAGCCAAAGCTACTATTGCCTCTGCCAGCTTTTTTCTCTCATTATCAATAGCAAGAAGTTGTTTTTCAAGCCTGACTTTATTCTCTCTTGCCGTTCCAGACATGTCGCGGAACACAATACGGTTCCACCCTTTTGCTTTTAAAAGGGACATGATTTCGGATTCTTTGTCTTTGTGCCCTGCCACGACCAGATAGCGATGCTCTCTGTCGAAACCGGCCTGTTGAAGCATAGATTCGGGAGCCGATTCTTCCAGTTCCCTTTCCAGCGTAGCAAGATCCGTTAAATGGGGCAGAGTACCGGTATGAATAAAGGTCAGCCGTGTTGAATCCGTTTCAAGAGCCAGCTCTGTAGACAGCCACGGTGAAAGGGATACGATAAGGCCTTTAACTTTGTTCTCGTCCCCCTTAAGGCGAATTATTGCCTCTTCCAGGCTTTTAATCCTGCCGGAGGTTTCCAAAAGGGTGTTACGCTTTTCCATAACAGAATGGAAATCCTGCTCGTCGATGGTACGCCTCTTTGCGAAAAACGGACTTTTATAGCTGCCATAGCGTTTCAAAAGGTCTATGGAAAGTCCTATATCGGCAATTACGGCATCCAATTTCGACAACTCGCTTTGTACCGGTGTTTTTATTCCATATTGTTCACCCTCTGTATCCTCAGGGCTTCCGTCGGTTATTTCAACCGCACCCATAGCCATAAGGCCCTTGAGAATTTCGCTGCGTTCGGACTGAAGGCCCAATACGGAAATTTTGCTCATTTTAACTACTGACATCCGAGTTTACTACCCTCCCGACGATAAAATTCGCCGCCAAGTCAAGCTGCGCTTCCACCTTGGTACGCAGCGTACCATCAGCGCTCTTGCGCTCATCAGCCTGCTTTTCACTTTCCTTTTCCGCCAGCCGCCTTGCGCTTTCCAAAATGTCTAAGTAACTGTTTTCAGCCTTCAGAACACTGGCTTCCAGCAACTCCGATGCTTTTCTTCGTGCTTCGGCAAGCCTGTCCCTTGCTGCTTTTCGCGCTTCTTCCTCAATTGCGGCCGCCGCAGCCTCAACCTTTAAAATATCGTTTAAAACGCCATCCGCCATTTGCACACCTCCCAACTAAACTCAACTCTTTGAGACGCAGTTTCTACCATTGCTTTTTGATTTATACAATGCCTCATCGGCGCGTCTTATAACATCATAAGGGGTTTTAAGCATTTCGGTCTTTTGTGCCACACCTATGCTTACCGTGATATTAACCACTTCACCTGCTTTTGAAACAGTTTTTTTACCGCTAGTCTTGGAAGAACGGCTCTTTCCGCCTTCTTCACCACCGGGTGTCCGAACAACGAAAGGCCTTGATTCAACCGCTTTTCGGACTGTCTCAAGACGCTGCTCAACTTCATCATATTCCTGCCCATGGAATATAATGGCAAATTCTTCACCGCCATAGCGGAATATCTTTCCTCGCCCTGAGGTTCTTTCCATAATAGCCGCCACCATACGAAGCACCTCATCCCCTACATCATGGCCGTAGGTATCATTAAAGCGCTTAAAATGATCAATATCCACCATTGCAATGGCGTATCTGCCCCCAAGGCGCATAAGCTCCTGTTCCATCGCCCTTCGGGCAAGAATGCCTGTAAGGGTATCATAGAAGGCCATGGAATAGGACACATCAAAAAGAGCTATGATAATTATAAGGAAAATTGCTCCGGTAAACAAGGATACAAACAGCATTCTTTCCATAAAATGCAGGGATATGTAAGAGGACAAAAGGATAACCGCCAAAACAAGCTGATGATAATTTCTTTTGAGAACATAGGCGGTGGCCAGAAGGCCAATGGCCAATATGTACAGCACCGTGGCAGGAATAACAAGTCCGGTCTTCCTTGCCGCGTTTTCGGGAATTTCATTTGGGGAAAGCCCCATTCGGCCCAGAGTATTAACAAAAACAAACAGCATTTGCGCTCCAACGATAATAAGCTTGTTTCTGCCGTAATAACCCAGAATGCCACGTTCCTTGGCAAAGCTCAGCCAAATAACATTAAGCGGCGTTAGAATACTAAGCTGAAGCACGGCATTGGCTTTGATATCCGGCCTTGCATCGGAGGCGGCTATTAGCAGTATGCTGAACAGAAAATAACAGCAAAGGTAAAAGAAATTGCTGTTTTGAAGCCAGAGGCACATAAATAAGGCCATTCCCGCAAGCAAATAAGGGAGAACGAGTACAACCTGACTGACAGGCTCGTTAAAAGAGTCTGCCTTAAGGGCAGCAGCCCACGCGGCAAGTAATACTATAAAAGGGGCGGCAAGAATTAAGAACCTCCTCATCTCTCCCAGGGAACCTCACTTGTCTTAAGTTTGAATAAATACGGTTAAGAAAAGCATCTCTTTTTTATTTTACAATTTCAAGTCATTGATTGCAATGTATGAATCATTAAGCTTGCATTTCATGCCCATAACAAAAGCGTTTGCGGTTATAGGACTTTATTCCCAATATTGACGGTGCATTCCCCCTAACCTATAATACGCATTATAACGATGAATTCTTTAAGATCCGATTTACGTTCAGAAAGGCCTCCTATGAATGAAAATATACTGTTAATCGAGGATGATAAATCCATCAGCATTATGGTTAAAGATTATCTTATTAAGGAAGGCTTCGGCGTCTCGGCGGCTTATGACGGCTCAGAAGCTGTCTCAGCTTACTTTAGAAACTCCTTTCAGCTTGTCATACTGGATCTTATGATACCGAAAATGGATGGAATGGAAGTTATTCGACTCATAAGAGAAAAAAGCACCGTTCCCATACTCATTATGTCTGCCCGGGATGGCGACTCGGATAAAGCCGTTGGCTTGGGGCTGGGTGCCGACGATTACATTACAAAGCCCTTTTCTCTGGTGGAGCTTACTGCCAGGATTAAAGCCCTCATTCGCAGATCCACCCGCTACGCGATTCCGGAAAAAGCCCAGGATCAGGTCCCGCCAATTCGTTTCTGCAAGCTTGTCATTGATATGAATAATTTCATGGTTGCGAAAAACGGTGAGGACGTTAAGCTTACACTAAAGGAATTTGAAATATTAAAGCTCTTTCTCACCAATCCCAATCGGGTTTTTACGAAAGGACAGCTTTATAGCCTTGTATGGAATGAGGATTATTTCGGAGACGAAAATGTCATTAATGTGCACATGAGGCGGCTCCGGCAAAAAATTGAGGATGATCCCTCAAAGCCTCATTATATCAAGACTCTTTGGGGTATCGGCTATAAGCTGGGTGAACCGGAATGATATCTTTGCTAAGCATTATCATTATAGCCCTTCTTGCGGTTATTGCCTGGCAGCACAAAAACAACTTCAAAAGAACCTGTGACCTGACCGCCGTTTCACAAAAACTCAAGTCCATTTTAGATGCCGGCACCCGTGAAAGGGTTTTACTTCTTACACATGACGCGGCCCTTATTTCACTGTTAAATCAAATTAACCGTCTTCTGGATTTAAATCAGAAAATACGTCTGGATTATACCCGATCCGTAATCTCTACAAAAAGACTCGTATCCAATATTTCCCACGATCTGAAAACACCTCTGACGGTGGTTATGGGTTATCTTGAGGCCTTAACCCTTGACGAGAACAGGAGTAACGGGGAGCGTGCAAAGCTTCTGGAAAATGTGCAAGGCAAGGCCAGAGAGCTTTTGGACCTTATCAATCGCTTTTTTGATTTAGTTAAGCTGGAATCGGGCGACCGGGAAATTCCCCTTACCCGGGTAAACCTCAACGAGGTATGCCGTAAAAGCCTGTTGCTTTTTTACGATGCCATAACAGCCAAAGGGCTTGAAGCAGATATTAACATTCCTTCAGAAACGCTTTTTGTCAAAGGAAACGAGGATGCTCTTGAAAGAATACTGAATAACCTTCTTTCCAATGCCGTCAAATACGGCAGCGAAGGAGGCTATATTGGAATAGAGCTTGACTCTGATGAAAAGTTTGCTTACATTCATGTCCGGGATAAGGGAAAAGGTATTCAGGAGCAGGACCAACGCTTAATTTTTGACAGGCTCTACACCCTGGAGGATTCCAGAAGCAAGCTGTACCAGGGAAGCGGCCTTGGACTTACTATTTCCAAAGCTCTTGCTGAAAAATGTGACGGCGAAATTTATTTAACAAGTGTCCCTTACAAGGAAACCGTT
>JAEXPO010000250.1 GCA_023446675.1 Bacillota bacterium
GGTTTTAGTAAAATGCGTTTATAAGCGTGTATCAGGCTGAGGAAGGGGGGGAGGCTGTATGGCCAGATGCAGTTTTGCCTTTGCGGATGTGACCGGAATTTACGAACAAAAGTATCCCATTGGCAAGGGCTTGCAGGGGCGCTTTATGTATGTGGAAGACGGAGCTTTGAAGTGGCTTGTGGCTGCGTTCGATTTTGCAGGAACCTTTCGTCAGAGCTGCAGGGCCTGGCGAAAGAAAATTGCCCTGGCTACGGGAATCCCTTATTCCAACATCTGGTTCCACGAGCTTCAAATTCACGCTGCCCCTGTGTCCTTTGAACCCGACAGTGAGTCCTGCGACAGGCTTGCTGAAATATGTATCCCTGTTATCCGGAAGATGATGGAGGACGCTCTGGAGGCGGAGGTAAGCTACGTTCTTCCGGATATGGGAGAGCGGTTCAGCGTGAACAGGGAGCAATATATACCGGGTCTGGGTGGGGTTACGGTTTGGGCGGGTCTGCAATATGACCCGGAGGGCCGTGCCCATACACAAAATACGGATATCATGCTGCTGGACGGCTACAAACCCGAGCTTGCGGTTCTTAAGGAACCGGTTTGGTTTGACCGGCCGGTGGATCCCCAGGGAGCGCTGATGGTCTTTCGTTCAAACACAGGGCGCATTCTGGGCACACTCTCACGCTTTGCAGCCCATCCTGATGTGGCTGTACTGTTTGAATCCATGGGGGTTTCGGATCAGTACAGGTACCATTTTGACTGGCCTGGTTATTTGCGGGAATACATGGATTCCCGCATTGGCGGCGTGGGGATATACATTAACGGCCCCTGTGCCAATCTTTCCGTTAAAAAAGGCTTTCAGGGCATGGAAACCTATGAGGCCTGTGACCGGGAGGCCCGCCGCATAGGGACAGAGATTGGAGAAAGGCTTGCGGAGGAATGGCTGGAGTGTGCCCCGCCCTGGAGCAAGGTCCGGTTAAAAGGAATACTATCGGAAACGGCGGCTTTAGCCATTCGAAGCAGTATTCCAAAAAGCAGAGCTGATGCAACGAACCAAACCGGCTTGTCAAGGGCGGCAGAGGCTCTCAGGGAGGCAATTGAAGGTAATGCTTCCCCTGCCCAAATAAAAAAACGGATTGATGAAAAGCATCATCAGAGCATCCTGCCCACCCTGGTCAGAGAATGGACCGGCTTTACCGATGAGGAGCTGAACAACCGACAGGCCACGGTGGAAATGGAGGCGGCATCCCTGAACGGACTGCTTTTTGTGGGTCTGCCCGGAGAGTGCCTTACTGAAACAGGCGCCTGGATTAAAGCGCAAACGGCCGGGAATCAGGTGCTTGTTATGGATCAGGTGAACGGTTATATGGGCTATATGGCTACGCCGGAAGCCATGGACCAGGGAGGCTACACCTACTGGGGAAGCTGGATGGAGCGGGCGGAGGAGCGTGTTCTTCGGAAAACGGCAATAAATTTAGTCAGGCGGCTTAAGCAGCAGGCAGAATATTCTGCTCCAGTTTGAAATTTGAAAGACGAGGGCGCTATGGAGTAAGGAATTATACTTGGATATTCTACATTAAGCTAAAGACATTTGTGATATTTTGGTATAATATTAATTTGATTATAAATTTCGGATCGTTCTGGATGCCATTTTCAAAGCAAGCTCACAATTTGTATTTACTAAAGGAGGGGAGAGTATGGCGAATAAGGATATACTGACCGTCATTCGTGAAACGTATCCTCAGTTTACCAAATCAGAGAAAAGGGTTGCGGACTTTGTTTTTCAGTCTCCCGGGAAAGTGCTGTATACATCCATTACGGATCTGGCAGAGCTTTGCGGGGTAGGGGATACCACCGTATTTCGTTTCTGCAAGGCGCTGAAGCTTAACGGGTACCAGGACTTTAAAATGTTTCTTGCTCTGGCTGTGGCCAGCACCAACGGCGTGGAAGAATCGGTGGTGGGAGAGGTCGGGCCGGCTGACGATGTGGAAAGCATTGGAAGAAAAGCGCTGGCTACCAATATTGCGGCCTTAAATGAGACCTTTGAGCTCCTGGACGTCACGGCTATTGAAAAAGCCACCCAACTGATTGCTTCCGCCGACCGAATCCACTTTTTCGGAATGGGTGCTTCCGGTATTACCGCATTGGAGGCAAAACAGAAGTTTATGCGCATCATCCCCAATGTGGAATACTCCTCAGACTGTCATATGCAGTACATGGCCGCTTCACTCATGACGGAAAGGGATCTGGCCATAGCCTTTTCTTATTCCGGTTCCACCAAGGACATGATTGATATATTGAAGATCGCCAAAAACACCAATTGCAAAATTATTTGCATTACACGATTTGCAAAATCGACCTTGGCAAGCCTCGCCGATATTACGCTTTTGTGCGGCTCCAATGAAGGACCCATGCAGGGCGGGGCGCTTTCCACCACGTTAACCCAATTCTATTTGCTGGATATTTTGTACCTGCAATACTTTATTCGCCATTATGACAAAGCCAAGAAAAATAAGGCCAAAACCACTGAAGCCATATCCTCCAAGCTTTTATAGAAGCTTACATAAAGGACTGCCAGGCTTGTATGGCTTTTGATAAGCTGTTTGCGTAAGGATGTTGTTTCTTTTGACAGCAAAAAAAATTTCCATTCGGTTATGTATGAATGGAAATTTTTTTATTTTTGATTCTGACTCAGATATGCCCGTCGGCATGTACACTATCTTCTCAGCTTCGAAACTTTCTATAACAATGCAAAATGAGTACTCTCGATAACTGATTTCATTTGACATAAGCAAAAAGGGTGTCCTGCAGGGTCCAGCATAACTTTCCAATCTTCAGAAAATTGTTCGTCTGCGATAGCTGCTCCACAATGGACGGCATGTTCAACGGCTTTTTCCAAATTATCAACGGCGAAGTCCATATGGGCCATCTGCTGTTGAGCTTCAGGCTTGTCCGGCCACACAGGCGGTTTATACTCAGGATTCCGTTGAAACATTATACCGGGATACGCCCCCTGTTGGGTGCCCGGAGGGGCCACGCATACCCAATCCTCGTCATGAAACGGTATTTCCCACTTGAGAAGCTCCGCATAAAATTTTGCTGATTCAAGAGGGGACGTGCAATCCAACGTAAAGGAATACATTTTTATTTTCACTTCATCATCCATCAAACAAATACCTCCTGTTTTATAGAGAATAGTTCTATAAGAAAACAACTTTGTTGTCTATTGTAATCTAAATTGTAGCAGATTCCTCCTGTATCATCCATTTTATTCTTATAAACTTTATTCTGAAGCGCCCTCGTCTTTCACATACCCAATCAAAGTACAAAGAATGAAAAGGAGATTTTTTATAACAATAAGGGTTTTGAAGAAAATAATTTTCATAAATACAAGATATTTCGGAAAATCTATTGACTTTCTACCCCTTTAGGACTATATTTGAACAAAATAGAGGAAAATTTTTTCACAATAAGAGATATAGCCGTTTGACATAAGCTTGTTTGGGATGTCGAATACAATGGAGTAGGAGCATTTCGTGAACGATGAGTACTATCGGATAGTGGATTTCCGCAGGCGATAGTACTTATCGGATCGGGGTGCCCTTTTCATAATAAAATATAATTGGAGGTTCAAAAATGGGAAGAAAAATACTTGCATCACTTTTGGCAATGGGGGTTATCCTGACTTCCTTTGCGGGCTGTTCAGGGAGCACGGCTCCAAGCAGCAGCACAACTCCCGCAGGCACAGGGGAGGCGACACCTGTCGCAACTCAATCAGCAAGCCCGTCGGCTGATCCGGTAACGGTTGAATTCTGGACCATTTCCCTGCAGCCGACCTTTACCGATTTCTTTAATGGTTTAATTGCCGATTATCAAACCGCCAACAGTAATGTTACCGTCAAGTGGGTGGATCTGCCCTATGACTCCATTCAGCAAAAGCTGATTACCTCTTCCGCCGGTGGTGCATCCCCTGACGTAGTTAATTTAAATACTCAGATGGCACTGTCTCTGGCCGGTAAAGGTGCTCTTGTTGACCTTAACAAGGAAGCTACCGAAGAGCAGAAAAGCGTTTACCTTGAATCCCTTTATAATTCCGCTAAAATCGGAGACTCGGTTTATGCGTTCCCCTGGTATGCTTCTCCCAGCATAATGGTATACAACAAGGCTTTGTTTGAGAAGGCAGGGCTGACAAGCACTCCTAAGACCTTTGAAGAAGCCAATGAAATGGCTAAGACAATGATGGAAAAGACCGGCGCGTATCTGTACATGCCCGAACAATTGTCCGATCAGCTTTTCTTAAACAACATTCCCATTTTGAGTGAAGATAAGACAAAAGCCGTGTTTAACAGTCCCGAAGCCATTGATCTTTTGACCAAATACAGAAAGCTTGTGGATGAAGGCGTTATTTCCAAAACCAGCTGGGGTAAGTGGGATGATCAGCTTAAGCTGTTCGAAACCGGAAAGCTTGCCATTATTAACTCTTCCGGCTCCTCCATCAACCGTATTAAGGACGAAGCCCCGGATATCTACGCCACTATTGGTATTGCAGAGCCTATGACCGGCAATGCAGGTGTCGTACTTAATCCCCTTATGAACGTGGTTGTACCTGAAAAGAGCAAAAACCACCAGGCAGCCATTGCCTTTGCAAACTTTATCACCAACGATGCAAGCCAGCTTGCCTTCTGTAAGGAAGTTGCCATCTTCCCGTCCACAAAGGCTGCGGCAGCCGATCCTTACTTTAAAGAGGATTCAACAACCCTGGAAGGCATTGCCCGTGGTATCTCCGCAGATATTCTGGGTAATTCGGCAGACTTCTCTCTGGGTATTGACGCTCAGAGTGATATTACAAAACAAATCAA
>JAEXPO010000264.1 GCA_023446675.1 Bacillota bacterium
CTTATCCGACAAAAAGGGTGCATGACCGTCGATTCTTTTATTATGTGATTCGGCAGCAAGCAATTTTTCCAGTACGTCCTCTTTTGCCTGAATGACACTAAAATAGTCCATCACTTCCGCCAGCCCCAGCACACGGGAGTGGCTCATATAGTGACTAATCGTCTTCGCGTCGATTACTGCTCCCGATTCATCCAAAGCCGTAGCCGGTACGCAGGAGGGCAGCATGAAAAAGACCTCGAGCTGCAAATTTTCCGTGCAGTCCAGCATGAAATCCAGCCCCTGAGTTCCGGCCACATTCATAATTTCATGAGGATCGGTAATGACCGCCGTGGTACCATGGGGGAGCACAGCCTTTTCAAACTCTGCGGGGGCCACCATTGAGCTTTCAAGATGAATATGTCCATCAATAAAACCCGGGCAAACATACTTCCCAGTGCAGTCTATTTCCAGTTTCCCATGATATTTGCCTATACCTGCAATTTCACCCTTGTATATCGCAATATCACCTGTTTCTACTTCATTGGAAAAAACATTTATGATGCAGGCGTTTTTTAGAACAAGATCCGCAGGAAATTCACCACTGGCGGCACGAATTTTACTTTTTAGCTCCACCTTCTCCACGGTACATTACCTCCTTCATTAATCCTTAGCTTTTAAAATTTTACTGTAAAACGAATTATACCGCAACATTCTTTATAGCGGTAAAATCAATTATTGCGCCACATACTTTATAACATACTTTATAACATACTTTATAACTGTAAAAATCAATTATTTCGCAATATACTTTATAAACGCACTTTTTATGAATAGAAGTAGTATTAAAGCCCCCAATCCGATTTTACTCTTTGACTGGAGGCTTTTTTCATTCAATAGAACATTTAAATGATAAATTGAATTGGGTTTAATATGCCGGCTCTACCGTTCTTCTCTGAAATAGGCAAGCCCCAGATGAGCAGGCGGTTCGTTCTCCCGGCTCTTTTTAAGTGAGACAACGACAAGAACCAGGATGGTTACTAGGTAGGGAAGCATCTTAAATATCTCCTGTGACGAGCGTGTAAGTCCGGGAATATAAAAATACAGCCAGAACAGCGCACCGAACAAATAGGAGCCCCAGATGGCATGGGTAGGCTTCCATCTAGCAAAGATAACCAGCGCAACTGCCAGCCAGCCAAGCTTTTCAATGCCGCCGTCATTGGCCCAGGTGCCTTTAATATAATCCATTACGTAATACAATCCGCCCAACCCGGTAATTGCCGAACCGGTGCAGATGGCCAGGTATTTATATTTTATTACATTAATTCCTGCCGCATCCGCGGTAGCGGGATTCTCACCTACTGCCCGGAGGCTGAGCCCCTTGCGGGTTTTGCTCAGAAACCAGCTTAAAACAAATGCAAAAAGGATAGCCAGATACACCATAAATCCCAGACCGGACAGCACGCCCACACTGGAAAAGGGTGATATTGTTGAACGAAAGGCTCCGCTTGTGGTCGCAACAGATATTTGTCCCACTCCGCCTGCCATTTTGTTCATTGCGCCGCCAAAAAGATTGGCTACACCGGATCCGAAAATGGTTAATGTAAGGCCGGTAACGTTCTGATTGGCACGCAGGGTTATTGTAAGAAAGCTGTACAAAAGCCCGGCCAGTCCGGAGGCTGCCAGTGAAGCGACCAAAGCAATTATCAGTCCGATAATCGCATTTGGGTTCTGGCTTGAGGTTTCATAAAAGAACGAGGCAGCAAGACCTCCGATACCGCCCAGGTACATAATGCCAGGTACGCCAAGATTCAGGTTTCCCGACTTTTCGGTCAATATTTCACCCATGGCGCCAAACAGAATGACCGTACCGAAGACAATTGCGGCCTGCAAAAGAGATAGTAGCTGCATCATATTATTTAGCCTCCTTTGTACGGAATATCAAACGATAGTTTATAAAAAACTCACTCCCAAGAATGAAAAACAGTATGATACCCGTTATCATCTGTGAGGCAAAATCATTGAGATTGTATTGGGAGGCAATCTGCATGGCACCCTTTTCCAAAAATACCAGCAAGGCCGATACCACTATCATAATAAAGGTATTGAATTTGGCAAGCCACGCCACAATGATAGCGGTGACGCCCCGGCCGCCCGCAGTGCTGATGCTTATGGTATGGGAAGCGCCTGCCACAGCGATAAATCCAGCGATACCGCAGATAGCTCCCGAAAGGCTGACGGTTCGTATAATAACTTTTCCTACATTGATACCGATGTATCTTGCGGTGCGTTCGCTTTCGCCAACAACCGATATCTCATAGCCTTGCTTTGAATAACGCAGATAGATATACATTCCCACGGTTAGGGCGAGCACCAGGATCACGTTAAGCAGGTATTGCTGACCAAAAAGAGTAGGAAACCATCCAAACTTGGTCGTTTGATTGATGATGCCTACTGTATTCGAGCCATAGGGATTTTCCCACACTGCCACAAAATAGGATGTAAGCTGTATTGCCACATAGTTCATCATAAGTGTAAACAGTGTTTCATTGGTTCTGAAACGGGATTTGAAGATAGCCGGAATAACACCCCAGATGGCGCCGGCCACACCGCTTACAAAAAACATAAGGATTAAAAGCAGCCAGGTCGGCAGGCTTTTACCGAAATAGAGCATACATGCGGCTGTTGCTATGCCGCCCACAAGGATCTGCCCCTCCGCGCCTATGTTCCAGAAGCGCATTTTAAACGCAGGTGCAAGAGCCAGCGAAATACACAGAAGCATCATGGTGTCCCGGGCGGTAACCCATGTGCGCTTGTTGGTTCCGAAAGCGCCCTTCCACATGGCTTCATAAACCTTAAGCGGATTAAGATTGACCATGGCGTAGATGACAACTGCACACACTGCCAGAGCAATTGCAATTGCCGCAACCCGTATGCCCCATGACTTCCATATGGGCATCGCCTCGCGTTTTGTTATTCGGACCATAGGCTGGGTGTTCACACGGCTCATTTTTTACCCTCCCCTTCAATGCGGGTCATCATCAGGCCAACCTTATGCTTATCGGTATTTCGCCCGTCTACAATGCCGCTGACACGCCCGCTGCATAACACCAGAATGCGGTCGCATAGCTCCAGCAGAACGTCAAGATCCTCACCGACAAACAAAACAGCTACGCCATTTTTCTTTTGCTGATTTATGAGGTCATAAATGGTGTAGGAAGAGTTAATATCCAGTCCCCGTACCGCATAGGCCGTCATAAGGACTGTCGGCGCAGAGGATATCTCACGCCCTACCAGCACCTTTTGAACATTTCCGCCGGAAAGTCTGCGTACGGGTGTCGAAACACTCGGGGTGATAACCTTCAGCTCGTCCACTACTTTTTCAGCCAGCTTACGGGGAGCCCCTCTCTCGGCTAAAAAGGATTTGCTGTTCCTGTAGCTGCGAAGCATCATGTTATCGGTCAAGTCCATGTTTCCCACAAGGCCCATACCCAGCCGGTCTTCCGGTACAAATGAAAGGGCTACGCCCATGGCGGATATTTCGCTTGGCATTTTTCCAACGAGCTCAACCGTGGAATTGGTTTCGGGATTCATATAGGTGATGCTGCCGGATTCGATTCTCTCCAATCCTGCAATAGACTCTAAAAGCTCCTTCTGTCCGCAGCCTGAAATACCGGCGATTCCCAGTATTTCACCGCTTCTGGCCGTGAAGGAAACATTGTTTAGCCGGGTAATACCGTCAATATCACGAACTGTTAAATTCTCAACAATAAGCCGGGGCTCCGGGTTTTGCGGTTCAGTACGCTCAATATTCAAAGTAACGGCACGCCCCACCATCATATTGGTCATCTCCGCCGCATTGGTTTTTTCTGTGGGCATTTCCCCCACAAATTCGCCACGGCGCAGCACTGCCACCCTATCGGATATTTCCTCTACCTCATGCAGCTTGTGTGTAATAATAACAATGGCTTTACCGTCTTTTCGCATATTGCGGAGAACCTCAAACAGCTTGTCTGTCTCCTGAGGCGTCAACACGGCGGTTGGTTCGTCTAAAATGAGAATGTCCGCTTTACGGTAAAGCACCTTCACGATTTCCACCGTCTGTTTCTGGGAAACGGACATATCATACACTTTTTGATCGGGATCCACCTCGAAGCCGTACTGTGCGGAGATTGATCTAACCTTTTCCCTGACCGCCTTCATATCAAGCCGGCCTTTACCGGGAAGGCCAAGAATGATGTTTTCTGCAGCGGAAAGCACATCCACAAGCTTAAAATGCTGGTGAATCATGCCGATGCCAAGATCATAGGCATCCTTTGGGCTGCGGATTGCAACTTCACGGCCATCCACAAAGATATGCCCTTCATCCGGGGAATAGATGCCGGAGAGTATATTCATCAGTGTTGTTTTTCCGCTGCCGTTCTCTCCCAGCAGAGCAAGGATCTCTCCTCGTCGTATTTCCAAAAAGACCTTATGGTTCGCTGCTACGGAGCCGAAAGTCTTTGTTATATTTTCCATTTTTACCGCGGCTTCTGTTGCGCCCAATCGTGTCCACCCCTTTTAAGAATTTATAGCCTCACCTGACACACAATCACAGATTGTGTATTGGTACTCAAATCCCTGTCTCTTTATATTGACACAATTAAAGATTGAATTTAGCTCTTAAATTTCCACTTCTTAACAATAGCATAGGAAAACCTCTGTTTAAAGCAGGTTTTCCTATGCCGTTAAATACTATGCGTTTATGTTAGTTCAGCTCGGTAATACCATCGATACGAAGACCGAAATAGGGAGCACTGCGCAGCTTGGACT
>JAEXPO010000314.1 GCA_023446675.1 Bacillota bacterium
GCCTACAGAGTTGAAAAGGGAC
Organism: Bacillota bacterium; assembly: GCA_023446675.1. Lineage (GTDB taxonomy): Bacteria > Bacillota > Clostridia > DSM-8532 > DSM-8532 > DTU059. The sequence goes on from JAEXPO010000314.1 coordinate 23, forward strand.
TTATTAACTTAACCGTGGATGAGGATTCCAAGCGTTTTTATCCCAAGGGAAGCCTTGCATCCCATGTTCTTGGCTTTACCGGAGATGACGATCAGGGCCTCAGCGGCATTGAGCTGGTTTTGGACAGTACCCTAAAGGGTGTGGCCGGTAAAATTATGAATGAGGCCGACGTGCTGGGAAGACAGATAAGCTTTTCCAAGGAGCGTTATGTGGAGGCCATAGACGGCTATGACGTTACCCTTACTCTGGACGGCACCATTCAGCACTTTCTGGAAAATACCCTTGAACAGGCCGCGCTGGACTACAACCTGAAAAATGGGGCCATGGGTATTGTTATGAATCCCAATACGGGAGAAGTGCTGGCCATGGCTTCTTACCCTGATTTTGATTCTAATAGTCCCTCGGCCAAGCCGGATTTTATCCCGGAAGATCAGGATTGGGGCGGTTTTAACGACGAGGAGGACAGCAAGCTTCTCTGGCAGACGGTTTTCAGAAATAAAGCTGTTATGGATACCTATGAGCCCGGTTCCACCTTTAAGGCCATAACCGCGGCTGCCGCCCTTGAAGAAGGCATTGTGTCCATTAATACGCCGGTGGTTTGCAAGCCGGTTTCCCTGGCAGGTCATACCATTAACTGCTGGAAGCTGGGGGGGCATGGCGCGGAGGATTTTCTCCATGCGGTTTACAATTCCTGCAACCCGGTTTTTGTGGATATATCCCTGGATTTAGGTATCCAGAAGTTTTACAGCTATGTGAAGATGTTCGGGTTCATGGAAAAAACAGGGATAGAAGTGCAGGGTGAGCCCAGCACCGAGGTATACAGAAAGCTCTGGCACTCGGATCCCGGGGAGATCGATATGGCGGTTTCCTCCTTCGGACAGCGCTTTCAAATAAGCCCTATTCAGCTTATTACCGCCTACGGCGCCATAGCCAACGGCGGGAACCTTATGAAGCCCACCATTATCAAGCAGATTAATGACAGCCAGGGGAATATCATAAAGAAATTTGAACCCGAGGTGGTCCGCAAGGTCATTTCGGAGCAAACCTCACAAACCCTCCTGGGTATTCTGGAAGGTGTTGTCTCCGTGGGTACCGGTAAAAACGCCTATATCAGCGGTTATCATATTGCGGGTAAGACGGGAACCTCCGAGACCCTGACCACCGACACAGAAGGCCGCTATGTGGTTTCCTTCAGCGCCATAGCTCCTGCCACCGATCCCGAAATCTGTGTTCTCATTGCTCTGGATTTTCCTCAGGTTGAAATGAGCCGCCGAAGCGGCGGAATTCTTGCCGCTCCCGTGGCAGGCAAGCTGGTGGAGGAAATACTGGAGTACATGCAGGTTGAAAGGGAATACACTGAAAAAGACAAGCAGAATTTAACCCAGGAGGTTTTTGTCCCCGACGTTACCGGACTTACCGTTAAGCAGGCCGAGGAAAAGCTTAAGGCCTTTGGCTTAAGCTATAAAATAGAGGGAAGCAACAGCGGCGAGGAAGCCGTGGTTTATTCCCAGACACCCAAGCCCGATTTCAGCGTTCCTCAGAGTGCATCGGTCATTCTCTATACCGACGAAAACACTACGGAAACTATTGTAAAAATGCCGAATGTTTTAAATAAAACCGTAGATGAAGCCATGGCGGCCCTTAAGGCCTTGGGGCTCAATATGAGGGTTCAGGGCAGCGGTCATGCCCAGAAGCAGGAATATGAGGTTGGTACGGAGCTTGTGAAGGGGCAGATTGTAGAGGTATCCTTTATTGAGCAGGTTGGAGACTGATTCAATTGGTAAATGATTGTAACAATCGGCTATAAAGGGATATAATCATCATGGAGGCTGCATTAGGAGGTATAAACATGTTATTAAAGGACTTAACGGAAGGTATCGGCCTTATTGAGACAAAGGGCTCCCTTGAAATTGAAATAAAGGGAATTGCTTACGATTCGCGAAAAGCATTGCCGGGCTCCCTGTTTGTGTGCGTCGACGGCTTTTCCACCGACGGCCATCAGTATGCCAGGCAGGCGGTGGATAACGGAGCGACAGCTCTGGTGGTGGAAAAGGATGTGTCGCTTGCTGCGGAAAATATTACCATCGTTAAGGTAAAGGATTCAAGAGAGGCGCTGGCCCTGCTGTCGGCGGCCTGGTTCGGAAAGCCTGCAGATCATATGCGTCTTTTGGGCATTACCGGTACCAAAGGAAAAACCACCACCACCTATATGATCCGCTCCATACTGGATAAGGCGGGCCATACGGCAGGGCTCATCGGAACGGTAGCCAACCTTATTGGCCGTGAGGTTATTCCTGCAAAGCGTACCACACCGGAGTCCTATGACCTGCAGGAAATGCTCTTTAAGATGAAGGAAAAGGATGTGGATACCCTGGTAATGGAGGTTTCCTCCCAGGGACTCAAGCTTAGCCGGGTGGCGGGCATGCATTTTGATATCGGCCTGTTTACCAACTTCTCAAAGGATCATATCGGAGGCTTTGAGCACCCTGACAT
>JAEXPO010000368.1 GCA_023446675.1 Bacillota bacterium
GTTTTTACTGCCCCGAAGAATATCGACAATGGTTTTTATGCCGAAGCGCTCTTTAGCCCTGCAAACGCAGGACAATATTTTCTGTGCGTCAACGGTTATGTCAACCGTTTCAAAATGGCTGTTGCAGTTACCGCAATGCCCGCAATAATTATCCGCTCTTTCGCCGAAATATCTTAAGATATAGGCGCGCAGACAATCATCGGTATGACAGTAGAAGGTCATTTCCTTCAGCCTTTTTCTGTCCAGATCCTTCAGCAGGGCTTCTGTTTCGGCGTCGGGATATTCCACATCTTTGCTGTTTTCTATTAAGAACAAATGGGTTCGCACATCCTGCCCGCCGTAGAGCAAAAGGCACTCGGCCTCCTGGCCGTCACGTCCCGCCCGCCCGGCCTCCTGATAATAGCCTTCAATGTTTTTCGGCATATTATAATGCACCACAAAGGATACGTTGGATTTGTCGATACCCATGCCAAAGGCGTTGGTTGCCACCATTATCTGTACCCTGTCATAGAGAAAATCATCCTGATTGCAGCGCCTTTCCTCATCCGAAAGCCCCGCGTGGTATCGGGACGCACGGTATCCCATGTCCTTTAGCCTGTCACACACCTCTTCCACCTTATTTCGGGTAGCGCAGTAGACAATTCCCCCGCGATCCTTTTTGCCGGCCAGGAAGGCTTTAAGGGCCTCCATCTTGTCGGCAGGCTTTTGCACCTCAAAATTAAGATTCTTTCTGTCAAAGCCTGTAACCAGTACTTCCGGGCCTTGGAGCCTTAATAAGGCCGCTATATCCTCACGTACCTTCGCTGTGGCCGTGGCAGTAAACGCGGATACCACAGGACGTTTTTTCAAGCCATCCACAAAATCGGCTATCTTCCTGTAGCCTGGCCGAAAATCCTGCCCCCATTGAGAAACGCAGTGGGCTTCATCAACCGTTACCATGGCTATTTCGGTATCGTTGACAAACTCCAGAAAGCTGTCGGTTCCCAATCGTTCCGGCGCGACATATATTATTTTATACACATTGTTTTTTGCATTGTACAAGACCTGGCCTATTTGCTTTTCTGTCAGTGAGCTATTGATATAGGCAGCCCTAATGCCTGCCTGGCTAAGCCCGTTCACCTGATCTTTCATTAGAGAAATAAGCGGTGATATAACAAGCGTAATGCCTTTCAAAAGTACGGCAGGCACTTGGAAGCATATGGATTTACCCGCTCCGGTAGGCATTACACCAATAACGTCCTTATCGGCTAAGATACAGTCTATCAAATACTCCTGGCCCGCCCGGAAGCTGTCATACCCAAAGTACTGTTTTAATACGGTTTCTTTGTTCAAGAACAGCCGCATCCCTTCAATGGTTTTTTACTCTATAGCAAGAAAAAGCAACCGTATAAAACTAAGGCATAAACCTAAACCTAATTCTTATCCTAAGCCTTTTAATCATAAACGGCAGCATCGCCATCGCCTTTAATTGCTAACGGCCCATCCTTAAGAGCAATTCCTCACAATTATATACGACGGCGTTGCTGATGACAAGCTAGAATGTACAATATTATACACTTTTAACTCATAATGTAAGTTTATTTGATCAATCTGCTCAGTGATGCTTCCAGTATGGGTAGACTTCAATTTACTCAATCCTCCACATTAAAGGCCTCCAGCTTACTCTGCGCAGGCTTGGGCCGATTATCCCCATGCTTTACAAAAATCATGGTTATGAAGGATAGGCTTACAAAAACAGCGGCATAAGGGAAAAGCGTCGAATAGCTTACATGCTCCAAAAGAGCGCCGGACAGGATGGGGGTTGCGGTCTGGGCCGACATGGAAAAAATGTAATACAGTCCGGTGTATTTTCCCGTATCACTGCCCTTTACCATTTCCACCACCATGGGGTAGGAATTGACATTGATAGCCGCCCAGGCAATGCCCACCAGGCCGAACATCACATTAAGCAGCGGAGTGTAGGCTGTAAAGGCAAAGCCGCTTGCAAAGCTCACCGCCAGAAGGGCAATGCCTCCCATTATGGTTTTCCTGCGGCCGATTTTCGAGGAGATGATACCGATAGGCAAATAGGAGGCCACCGCGGCAACCGTCGCCACCATCAGGCAGGAGGACGCCGAAGACAGGCTCATTTGCCACATTTCCTGTGCATACTTTGTAAAAGCTGTTGTTACGGCGTTATAGCCCATAAACCAGCAGAAAATGGAGGCCAGCAGAAAGCTCAGACTCTTAAGTACAGACGGATCCAGACGGGTTTTTACCGTTTCTCCTTCCACGGCCTTTATTTCCTCTGCCTTGCTTTTTACCTGTGCCTTTTCCTCTGCCTCTCCGTAATTAATGGCTTCCATTTGAGCCACCAGCCTGGGTTCACGAATGGTCAGAAGAAGAACGGCCACGGCAGCAGCCATTAAAACGGCTACGGCAAGAAAGGCTGGAAAGTAATCCGGATTGTCTGTCTTTTTTAATAGAAACATGCTCACAGCCAGGGTATACACGCCGCCCAAGGCTCCCATAAGGTTAATGACCGCATTGGCCTTGGACCTAAGCTGCTTTGGGGTAACATCGGGCATAAGCGCCACAGCAGGACTGCGATAGGTGCCCAGGCTTATAAGAAGAAGGCCCAATACAATAATAAAGGGAGTGATCTGCTTTTGCTTTTCAAAAAGGGGAATTTGGAGCATGAGTAAAATGGCCGAAAAGGTGCCCAGTACAATATAGGGCGTTCTCCTGCCCCATGGGGTGCGGGTTTTGTCGGAAAGAGCTCCAAACAGGGGAAGCAGAAAAAGAGCCAGGATATTGTCCAGAGCCATAATGGCGCCGGAAACCGTATCACCGATACCAAAGGTGTTTTTTAAAATAAGTGGAACAACATTGTCGTAAAGCTGCCAGAATGCACATACGGACATGAATGCCAGGCCGACGAAGAAGGTTCGCTTATAGTCAAGCCTCAATACCATACACCCCTTCACTGTTTTATGTTTTAACGTCTACTATTACCATTATAGGGGGCCTTGCAGGGCGGCACAAGCGAAATTCCTTTCTATAAGTTAACCTCCTGTTAAAAAGCGGACTAGTGTCCGCTTTTTCTTCAGCTTGACTTCAAATCTATAATTTTTACAGTTAAAGTTCTATAATTTTTTCTGTATTCCTTTTTTTGGGGTTAGCGTAAGCTAATAGAGTAGAAATTAAGATTCACTCACTTCAGCAGGCTTTCCCTACAAGCCGACAAATAGTTTACTTCCTTTGGCCTCACAAAACATGCGCTTTGCCTATTTTGAACGGTCAGCCATCATCCAATGGAAAATGGGAGTGAGACCACGATGAATGACGTATCTTCTGCCGTCACTTTGCCACGTGTCAAAGCCCAAAAAAAGAAAAGCCGGAGGGGCTTTAAAATGTTTCTCATGATTTCGCCCTTTCTGGTTCTGTCCTTTATCTTTTCCTACTTTCCTCTTTACGGATGGATTTATGCCTTTTTTGATTACAGGCCGCCTCTGAGCCTTTCCCAGTGCGAATTCGTGGGCACAAAGTGGTTTGAAATGCTCTTTCGCAACGCAACCCAGATTCAGCTTCTTTTAAAGGTTATGGGCAACACCTTTGCCATGAGCGCTCTTGGCATACTGGCTTCCGTTCTGCCCATTGGATTTGCCGTTTTTTTAAGCGAAATGAATGTACGGTGGTTTAAAAAGGGTGTTCAAACCCTTGCCACCCTGCCCAATTTTATAAGCTGGGTACTTGTCTATTCCGTGGCCTATTCCCTTTTTTCCAGCACCGGAATGATGAATAATGTGCTCCAGTCCGTGGGCCTTATCGACCAACCCCTTAAATTTTTGGATTCCGATGAGCATACCTGGTTGAAGATGTGCATCTGGGGCATCTGGAAGGGCCTGGGATGGAATGCCATCATCTACCTGGCTGCTATTGCGGGAATTGACCAGGAGCTGTACCAGTCTGCCAGGGTGGACGGTGCGGGCC
>JAEXPO010000394.1 GCA_023446675.1 Bacillota bacterium
AAATGGCCGAATGCGCATTTGGTACCGTCGGTTTGTATAGCGCGAACAGCCATATCCCCTACCATGGAATCCAGCTTTTCTCTCCAGTCATGATGCGCTTTTTTGGCCTTTTCAATGTTTCTTATAAAGCTCTCGTTGCTCATGGCGTGAATGCCGCCTGCCAGCATCTTATTGATATCCTTGGAAATGCGGGAGAGGTTGGTATCGATCTTGGCTACGGTTCTGGCCGATTCCGACGCCTCTTTGGACTGGGTCAGCACACTTTCCGTAAGGAAGGTAATACGCTGGGTTTCATCGGAAGCGCTGCGCATGGCGTTATTGATTTCACCGGCAGAAATGGAAATTTCATGTATGGCACTGGAAAGCTCCTGTACCCCCTCCACCGTATCATTGAGATTTTTAACATTCTCCTTGATGGAGCGGTTCACAGTCTCAATGCGATCCGACATTTTAATGGTAGATGCCAGGGTATTGGTCATGCTGTTTTTTCCTTCGCTGGCGGCGGTATGAATAGCCTCTATGAAGCTTTTCATACCGTCCAGCTGGTTTTTTGTACCGTCGGCCAACTTCCGTATTTCCTCTGCAACCACGGCAAAGCCCCGTCCTGACTCACCGGCCCGGGCCGCCTCAATAGCGGCGTTTAGGGCCAGCATGTTGGTTTGCTCTGCAATTTCCTCCACGCCCTGGACAATAACATTGACCTTTTGGATCATATCCACCAGCTTTTCGATTTTGTCCGACATCTCCTGAGCATCCTTCATAACATCATTTTTTATGATATCGATATCGGACATGAGCTCGATGCTGGTACTATTTAGTGTTATCAGATTCTCAGACTTCTGGGTAATATTCCCCAGAGTTTTACTGTGTACCTGAATGGAATCGTTTACCTGGTCCATGCTGGCGGTAGTTTCCTCTACAATAGCCATATTGGTTTGACTTAAAATGGACATTTCTTCGGCAAACTGCTTTATGGAATCGGCAATAAAGGACATCCCCACATCGAAATTACTGAGATTGGCCGTTTCTTCCATGAGCTGATTAGCTAAATCGCCTACGGCGGATTCGTTATCCAAAAGCTTTGAAAACTCCTCCAAAACCCGTTTGTGTTTCGGATACTCAACTTTAGGCATTTCAGCTTTCAACCCCTGAAGTTGCTTTGTAACGTAGTGCATGATGCCGTCCATTTCATAGCATGGCTTTCTTTTAATTAATTTCATGGCTTGGATTCCATCCTCTCCGTTGTATTCTATTATTTGGGGCAGTGACTCTGCTTACAGAAAAAGATACCGTTCTGCACAGATCATTATAAATTTACCACCTTGTGCGGACCGTTAACGCTTATTCCGGCTCAGGAGGATTTTATTCCATTAATACTGTCTTCCCCAGTAAACCATGTTTTTAGCCTTTTTGCCGCAGCAAACGCAGGTTTCTCCCAAATTTTCCTCTTCAAAGGGAATACATCTGGCAGTAGCCCCGGTTTTCTCCTTTATTTCCGTTTCACAGGCTTCGTCGCCGCACCACATGGCCTTGATGAAGCCCTGCTCCTTGTCGATCTGGCTCTGAAAGGCCTCCAGGCTGTCTGCTGTGAAGGTTTTGACTTCTCTCAGGTCAAGGGCCTTTTGGTACATTTCCTGATGAATTTCCTCAAGAAGGGCAGGAATCCTTGTCTCCAGCTCACTCATGGGCACAAAAGACTTCTCACGGTTGAGGCGTTTAACCAGAACCACCTGTTCCTTCTGTATATCCTTAGGACCAATTTCCAGCCTTAAGGGTACGCCCCGCATTTCATGCTCGGAGAATTTCCAGCCCGGCATTTTGTCCGAATCGTCCACCTTGACGCGGCAGAAAGCGGAAAGCTTTTCCTTAAGCTCATAGGCCTTTTCAAGAACACCCTCCACATGCTGCATAACGGGCACAATTACCAGCTGCACAGGAGCTACCTTGGGAGGAAGCACAAGACCGCTGTCGTCGCCGTGAACCATGATGATGGCGCCGATAATGCGTGTGCTCACACCCCAGGAGGTCTGGTGGGCATATTTAAGCTGATTGTCCCTGTCCAGGTACTGGATGCCAAAGGCCTGTGCAAAGCCGTCGCCAAAGTTATGGGAGGTTCCCGATTGAAGCGCCTTTCCGTCATGCATCAGGCTTTCAATGGTATAAGTCGCCTTGGCGCCGGCGAATTTCTCCTTTTCGGTTTTCTGGCCCTTTACAACAGGTATGGCCAAATATTCCTCACAGAATGAAGCATAGACATTGAGCATACGTATGGTCTCCTCCTGAGCCTCCTGGGCGGTGGCATGAACCGTATGGCCCTCCTGCCACAGGAACTCAACGGAGCGGAGGAAGGGGCGGGTGGTTTTTTCCCACCGCACAACAGAGCACCATTGATTGTAAAGCTTGGGTAAATCCCTGTAGGATTGGACAATGTCCTTATAATGATCACAGAACAGGGTTTCCGAGGTGGGCCTGACACAAAGGCGTTCCGCCAGCTTTTCACTGCCGCCGTGGGTTACCCATGCCACTTCCGGAGCAAAACCCTCAACATGATCCTTTTCCTTTTGAAGCAGGCTTTCTGGAATGAACATGGGCATGTAGACGTTTTCATGTCCGGTTTCCTTAAAGCGCCTGTCCATTTCCTTTTGAATAAGCTCCCAGATAGCGTAGCCGTAGGGCCTTATAATCATGCAGCCTCTGACGCTGGCATATTCCACCAAATCAGCTTTTTTTACAATGTCCGTATACCACTGGGCAAAATCCTCCTCCATGGGGGTTATAGCTTCAACAAATTTCTTTTCCTGTGCCATGCATCAATCTTCCTTTCTCTTTTACAGCCATATAAAATGAGCAACAAAAAACCGCCCCAAAAACTGGGACGGAATGACAATCCGCGGTACCACCCTCGTTGACAGGCTCTGTGAGCCGTCCGGCTTTATGAGTTCATATCGGTACTCAGCCGCTGACCTCATCAGTCATGTGTTTCAGGGGAGGGACAAAGAACCGACATGCAAAGGCTTGCACCAAACCGCCTTTTCTCTTGGCATTCCATTCTTTTTATTCCCGTCATCAACCATTATTATTTGTGCGCCTTTATTGGAGACGCATTACGAGTTCATTATATGCCAAGGGATTTTAAGCTGTCAATAGCTTCTGATTTCAACTTCACGGCTCCCGCATGAAAATTTTCTTTGGATAAACCCGACAATGAGGTTTTTAAAAAAAGTGCTGTTGCAGCACGGTTATAAGAGAAGCCTTGTTCAGAAATGTTCCTGAAATTAATAAGATAAGGCACGAGACGCGTTTCAGGATATATAAAATAGACAAAGGTTAATTAACCAGATTGTCCCTTGCGGATAAACCCAGTACTGAACTAACTTTCATTTTTAAGCATAGCGTTTTCAAATATTCTTTCTAAAAAGCTCTCATTCCATCCGGCGATACGCCGTTTTTTCTTTAGGCTGGTTTTTTTAGATTTATCCATTTTCATAATATTTAAAGCCAGACGGTGAAGAATAGCCAGATTTTCAGGTGCCCTATCTTTTTTTACTCTTTTGGCATCTTCGTTAAAAGTAACATCTAATGACCAATGCATGCTTTCAATGCCCCAGTGCTGCCTAACGGCTTTAGCAAACGGCTTGATGCTCTTAAGACTGCATAAATAATAGCGTCTCATTTGCTCTTTTTTTTCTGCTTTTTCGCTTGTGTAAGTCACCATTCCAATAGCAGAAAGGCCTTCCCACTCCTTTTTTTCTGCAATCCAATCTATGTTGGGGGTAAGGTAATACTGGCGTTTTTCAATTCTCCCATGACCTTTTTCAATTTCCTGATAAGATTCCAAAGGATCCGCAGTTAAGCTCACATCGTGTAAACGGTCATCGAAATAGCGGATAACCTCATCATAAAGCAAAGGATGATTTGCTTTTAATGCTAATACGTAATCGGCTTTTTTATCTTTCTTTATCTTTCTGACGATATCCTTTTGTGTACCTAGGGCATCGATAGTAACGATGCATCCTGTTACATCCAATAGGTCAAGTAGTTCTGGAATGGCCGTAATTTCATTGCTTTTTTCATGGGTTTTGACCTGGCCTAAAACCATGCCGGTTTCGCTAAACCAAGCACTTACAACATGTAAGGCCTTTTTACCGTTCGATTCATCAGCAGTACCGCGCATGGTTTTACCGTCAATGGCAACGATGCCACCTTTAATTACTTGAGAAACCATAGCGGTCCATTCCATAAAGCATTGCAAGAAAATCTTGGGGTTAATCCAAGAAAAACAACGTTCAATCGTATCATGAGAGGGTATGCCATTGGATAAAGTTAAGTACTTACGCAGCCATTCCTCTTTTTCAATAGCAAAGTATTCAATTTCTTCCCAATCATCGGCTCCAGCCACGGTCGCAACAATAGCAATAAAGATGATTTCAGTCAGGCAATGCTTGATTTTTGCTGTTTGACGTTCATCTGGAACAGGTTTAAAAATACTTATAAAGGAAGGTAGTTCAGAAGTCGAATCCATAAAGTCACCATTAATGTTTTAATTTATTTAATTATAATATTATTATACAATAATGTTAACAAAAAAGAAACAAAAAAATGGCTAAAACCAGATTTAATCTGTATTTCAACCAGTTTGATTTCATATTGAAGATACCCTTATTTTGGGTTAATTTGTAATTTATTTCTTCATGCGATAGCCGTGCGCCCCTCAGGCCGTCATAGCACTATGAAAACTTTTTGCTGTGTGGTATGCTGTATGTTATAATGATCTACGCAAAACTTTAACAAACTTAAGCCAAATGAAATACCCTGAAAGTATTGCAGCATTAAATGTTTTTTTTAATCGGATGATGTTTATAAAAGGCATCGGCGTAGTGCAGCTTACAGCGCCGATTCATTTATTAATACCTTCATTCGAATAGAGCTGTAGGAAGATTGGGAGGATAATCATGCATTGTGTACAGAACTTGACACCATCGATTTATTGGGTGGGCGGAAACGACAGAAGACTGGAACGGTTTGAAAATATGTTTCCCCTGCCTAACGGCGTTGCTTATAATTCCTATATTATAATGGATGAAAAAACGGCGCTTCTTGATACGGTGGATTCGGCCATAAGTGCCCTTTACCTTGAGAATATAGCCCATGTGCTCAACGGCCGCACGGTAGACTACCTTGTCATTAACCATATGGAGCCGGATCACTGTGCCAATATTGAGGCTATTGTACAGCGTTATCCGGATGTCAAAATTGTCGGGAACAAGAAAACATTCACTTTTTTAGAGCAATATTACACTTTTGACAAGAGAGCTAATTATTTTGAGATTAAAGAAGGCCAGGAAATCAGCCTTGGGGAGCATACGCTGAGGTTTTACATGGCGCCAATGGTTCACTGGCCGGAAGTTATGATGACCTATGAGGTAAAGGAAAAAGCCCTGTTTTCCGCCGATGCTTTTGGCTCCTTTGGTGCTTTTTCCGGAAATCTGTTCAGTGATGAAGTGGATTTTGAGGGCCATTTTCTGGATGAGGCCAGAAGGTACTACAGCAATATCGTAGGAAAATACGGACAGCAGGTGCAGGCGGTCCTTAAAAAGCTGTCAGGGATTGAAATCAGTCTTATTTGCCCGCTTCATGGGCCCATCTGGAGAAAGAATCTGGCCTATTTACTGGACAAGTATGATAAGTGGAGCCGTTACGAGCCTGAGAAGAAGGGTGTTGTTCTGGCCTATGCCTCCATGTATGGAAACACGGAAAATGTTATTAACCTTCTGGCCAATAAGCTGGCTCAAAAGGGTGTTACGGATATGCGCATTTATGATGTATCCAAAACCCATCCGTCTTATATTATTGCTGATGCCTGGAAATACAGCAATCTGGTTATCGGTTCCCCTACTTACAATATGGGCCTGTATTACGGCATGGCCAACCTTCTTCATGATATGGCCGGACTACAGCTTCAGAACCGGAAGGTCTCCATTATGGGGAATTATACCTGGGCATGCATGTCCGTTAAAATCATGAATCAGCTGGTAGGAGAGATGAAGAATATGGAGCTGGTTGGTGACATTTTGGAAATTAAGTCCTCTTTAAAGGCCGAACAGGAGCCTTTGGTGGACAAGCTGGCCGAGGACATTGTCAACAGTCTTTCCTAAAGCTTTGCTCCCTTAAATAGAAAAGGATAGTCAATGCTGCTGTCCGTCCCTTCATTCTTTAAATGACACTTGGTTAAAAAGAATGAAGGGGCGGATTTTTTATTTGCTGAATGATCGTTCATGATTTGAATAGTATGCACGCATCGTGCCATAAAAATAGGACATAATGTTTGAAGGAAGACGACAGCTTCAGAAAATTAATACATGCCGGAAGGGCTCCGGTGAATAAACTAAAAACAGCGCGTAAGCCTTGACGTTTAAAATGAAATGGAGGAAGAAGCAGTCCATGTTTCCTAGAATCCTTGTGGCTGAGAAACACAATGCAGGCCATCAAACTCTCGTTTCCCTTTTGGAGACGGGAAAGTATACGGCTGTTGCGATAGATGCCAGCAAGCAGGTTCCTGACAGGGGGCGGGCTATTGTCAGCGCTGCACTCAAAGAGGGTTGCGAAGCCATCGTATTGGATATGGATGCCTTTTCCGGCAAAGGATTCGAGGTATGCAGAGAGCTCATCGAAAAATATGGGCTTGAGGACATCCCCATTATTCTGGTAGGCGAGGGACAGGATCCTGAGGACGTAAATCAGGCACTGGAGCTGGGGGCAAGTGACTATATCCGAAAGCCTAACCTCACAGCAGAGCTTTTCCCTCGGCTTAATTCAGCCATTCGCCATAAGAATGAAATACGCCGCCTTAAGGAGCTGGCATCCAGGGACCAGTTGACAGGACTTTATAATCATGGACTTTTGCTTGAACTGTTTGAAAAGGAATATAAAAAGCAGCTTCGGGAGGAAGGCGACCTGGCCTTTGCCATGCTGGATATCGACTTTTTCAAAAAGGTAAATGATACCTACGGGCACCCGGCGGGGAACAGCGTATTGAAGGAGTTGGCTGCCCTTTTGCAGGCCTCCTGCCGCGAAAGCGACATTCTGGGCCGTTACGGAGGAGAGGAATTCAGCCTCATTCTGCCGGGGATAAGCAAAGAAAAGACAAAAACAGCATGCGAACGCATAAGGCGGAGGGTGGAAAGCCATGTCTTTTTGTTGGATGGAAATTCAGTTCGTATCACCGTGAGTATCGGCATCTGCCACATGAGCGGAAAGGAACCTATAGATCCTTCCCGCATGGTGCGTAGTGCCGATATGGCATTATACAGAGCCAAGGAATGGGGCCGAAACCGAGTGGTTCTTTATGAAATCTCCTGGGAATAGATGGAATAACATTAGCGATTAATAGCCTGGTAGTGGAGAGTAATGGGATAGTTAAGGGAATAAATGGAGTATTCAAGGCAATCAATAGCATAGCTGGCGGTTGGCATTGATTTTATAACAGCCCGCCGGAAGATTTCCAAAGAAATAGACGCCGTCCTTATTGGTTTTGGTGTATTCGATAGGGAGCAGGCTGTTGTCAGCCTCTACGAGATAAAGAACTACATCCACATCGCATAAAGGCTTCTTATGCTCATCGGAAATAATACCTGTCAGGGTGCCTTTTGAGGCTTGACACGCCAGCTTTAGGCATACACGCAGGTTTGTTATGCTTGCCAGATTCGCAATGGTGATGTATTTGGTAAAATCACTGTAGCCCGTGAGGCTTACCTTCAGTACATAATTTCCAACGGTAAGATCCGAAAAAACAAAAAGCCCCTGACAATTGGTCAGGGTATTACCATAGAGGGCTTCCGTACCGGAAGCATCCACTGTGTATAAGTTAACGACAGCATTGGGCAGAGGGCAGCCTGCCTCATCTGCTGCCTGCCCGCCGATAACTGAAAGAAGGGCGGAAGGATCGGCTTGAAGTACAATCCGGCGCTCCACGTTTTCCTGATTCGCAAGACTGAAAAGGTTGGTTTCACCCAGCAAATAATCCGGTGCAAAGGCATAAAGGCTGTAACCCGTTCCGGGTAAAACC
>JAEXPO010000410.1 GCA_023446675.1 Bacillota bacterium
CAGCAGGGGTGTCTAAGGCCTCCAGCGGCTTAAGTTCAAAGCTGCAGCAGCTGTCCGGAGCTTTTTCCCTGAAGAGGAGCAGATAACCCTCCCTGGGGCCTGTTACCGTCTGAAATCCCGTAAAGGCGGTGCCGTCGGGCATATCTCCGATGGAGAAGGTTTGCCCTGAAAATATCCGGCTGCGCTCCTTTTTGTAGACGGCAATGATGTTTTTCAAAAGCTCAATTTCTTTATCATGAAGAGATCCCAGCTCCATCCATAAAAGGGGATTGGCCATCATGACCGAGGCAAACAGATAATCCATGGAATAAAGTCCCGGTGCAAAGGGATCCCCCTCATAAACCGACCTGTTCCTTGTATTGTTCAAAAGCTCAAACTGAAATTTGCAGGCTGGAAGATAGCGGTTGAGGGACCAAAGATTTTTTAAGGTATTGTGAGGATAATAATTGCCCCAGTCCGTGTACCGGTTTTCAACAAACAGCGTGCCGTACTGCTTTTCATAAAGATAGCCCAGCCTGTCCTCGGCGGTGATGTCCTGATTGACGGCGATTTGGCCATTGCTTCTTCTGGTTACCAATTCAAGGAATTTTAAATAATTGGCCTCAGCCCGTTTATTTCGTATTTTTACGCCGTCAAGCTTAAAGCAGTCGATGCCGCAGGTTTCGTAATAGCTCAAAAGCAAATGGCTGTCCTTCTCCCAATGGCAAAAATCCTCACTGGAATCGGGGGAGAACCACAGGCCCAGGCGAATACCTCTTTCCCTGGCATAGTCCGACAGGGGCTTTAACCCGTTGGGAAATTTGTCCCTGTTTACTGCCCAGAAGTCCGGATCCGTCTTGTGATACCCTTCCCATACGCCGCCGGACTTGAGCTTGGAATTGCTTGTAATGCCCTTTTGCCAGCCGTCGTCAATCTGAACGATATCAACCCCCAGCCGGTGTGCCGTGTCCAGCTCCCTGTAAATAAAGGCTTCACACACCGCCGCGTCCTGATTTCGATCGCCCCAGGTATTGGACATAATAAAGCTTGCGCCGGAAGGATCCCCTTTGAAAACTTCCCGGTAAAAGCTCCTGTACTGTTCAAAAAGCGTTTCCGGTGCTCCCAGCCCCAGAGTTTCTCCATAGCTTCGGTAAAAGTTTCCTTTTTTGAGAGGAAGATCTATCCCTGTCCCTGAAAGCGCAGCCTGTCCGTTATGCAGCATCAGATCATAGCCCGGATAGCTTATGGCGCTGGAGGGAGTGGGGGCCTCCTTTACCAGAAGGAGCCCCTCGTGCCTGCCGTAATCGTTTATAAGAAAGAGGCTTCCGGTTAATTTCAGGCTTTCCCGGGAATAGAGAAGCTGCTCCCCTTCAAGTACCAGTGTATCGTGCCTGTCGGTTTTATCATTAAGCGCCACCTTCTTAACTTTATAATGGCCCTTGGGAGGAAGCATGATAAAGTCAACCGTGTCTGTGGAAGTGCCTGATGCTGCCGAAGAGGCAGGCGGCGGGGTGGTTTCTATGCCTGTTGCGGTATCCCCCGGGCCAGGTTCGTCACTAGTTGGCAGAGCCTTTTCACCGAAGGCCTCCGTCTCCCAGTAAAGGCTTATAAAGGGCTGATCCGGAAAAAGGCTTATATGGAGGCTTACCACACCCTCCGAGCCTGTTCTTTTGAATACGGCTTTCAGAAAAGGCTTGCTAAGGCCGTAATGATTCTCAACCTGTGCGGCAAAGTCGGAGGAGGCTCCCTCCATGGAAAGACCGAAATCAGGAAAGAGGGGAGCTTTAGTTTCCTCGTTTCCCCACAACCAGCCGGTAGTGGGCTTAATGGGACCGTGCAGGTGCAGCCGGCCATCACATAGCTCAAAGGTTCTTTGAATGAGGTGGTTTCCTGCAATCAGGTTTTTTCCGTCAAAACGTGCATAGCAGTCTTTGTAATTTTGTTCATGCATGTTAAGTTCCTCACAATTCCTTTATTGTATCTCATATTCCTATCGCTTCAATGATACCTATTATATCAAAAGCTCGTGGGCATCCAACCCCTCACTTAAGCCAGATTTGCTTACGCAAAGGGCTGTTTAATCAAAAAGCAAGCTTCCTGTTAATGCGGTAAGCCTTTGGCGTCACACCGTATTTTTCTTTAAAGCGCTTAATGTAATAGGCTGAGCTGTTAAAGCCCGCAGAGAAGGCAATTTCATCAATGGTAAGGGCGGTGTTAACCAAAAGCTCCACGGATTTATCCAGCTTTAAGGCCGTGACATAATCCACAAAGCTGGTGCCGGTTTCTTCACGGAATATCCGGCCCAGGTAGTTAGGGCTTATTTGAAAGGCTTCCGCTGTCTGTTCCAGGGAGAGGGCGGCAGACAGGTTCTGACGTATGTAGGTCATAATCTGATCCATAACGGGAAGGCTTCTGTAAGCACAACGGTTTTCCAGCAGGCTGAAGCTGTTTCTTATGACATTGAGCAGCCACTGGCCCAGCTCCTCGATGGTATTGCTGTACAGAAACTGTCTGTTAAGCTCGTCATGGGTTAATTCAGGGGTAAAGAGATTAAGGCTTTTTAAATACTTGGACAAAACATACATTAAGCTTAAAAGCCTTTGATTGCAATGATCATAGGTATAGTTTCCAGAGGTGCACAAGCTTATCAGCTCGGCGGTTCTTACCTCCAGAGCCCCCAGCTGACGATCGTTAAGATTCTTTTGAAAATCGTCAATCAGCTCAAAGGGAATTTCCTGACTGTCACCGTTTAAGGCGTTTATTTCTTCACGCAGAAGGTATTTTCTGCCCGACAGCAGAAATAGGTAGGGCTTAAGCTCCATAAGCTCCTGATGGAGCCTGCCGATGGCCGAGGGGCTGGGGCAGTCGGAGCTGATGCAAAGGGAGCAGTGGGTTTTGAGATGATCCCTGCAATACAGATTAAAGGCCGTAAGGGCACTGTAGAGTGCCGCTTCCTTTTCGGAGGTATAGCTGCACAGGACCGTAACGGAGTAATCAAAGGTTTTTACTCCGTAGAAGGCTATTCCGCTGACCTCACTGAGCTTTTCCAAATAGGAGATGAGCTGATAGATCATAAACTCGGTTTTAGGCTCGTGAATACTGCCGGAACGGGGCGGACGGAGAAAGAGGCAGGCTACGCGGAAGCAGGGGCCGTTAAGCCGCATGTCCAAAAATTCCAGGCTTTCGCTTATAACCCGGCTGTCTGACAGGCTGCCGTTTAATAGAGCCTGAATAAAGCCGTACTGCATGGTTTTTTTATTATCGCCGAAGGCTTTTTCATATTGCTGATTGGCGGCGTTTAACCGGTCCAGGGTAAAGCGAATATAGGCGTACTCATCCTGAAAACCCTTTTCTGAAGGAGGAAAAAAAGCTCCCCAGCCTTCGTCGGAGGAAACAATCTGCTTAAGGGGCTTATAGAGCTTGTGGGAAAAGATCCGGGCAAGGACAAGGCCAATGAGCAAAACACCCAGTACGGTAAATGTAAAGGTTAGCTGAAGGGTAGCCGAATCCCTGTAAAAGGTTTTCATGGAAGTGACGGACAGAATGAGGTAGGTGCTGAAGCGGGAGGGCGCGCAGGAAATGATGTAGGAGCTGTCCCCGTCGGCACGGAAAATAAAGCTGTCGCCGCTGTTCTGCTCCAGCTCCTTTAAAAGATGGGTCCTGCTCAAGCGGGCATCAAGCTCCGCACTGTCTCCGTATACCACCTCGCTGTCCCGGCTTATAAGGTAATAGCCCGTATCCGCCGTTTCATAGCTGGAAAGGATATCCCTTATGGCGGACATGCGAAGCTGGACCGCTACCACACCCCTTGTATTGCTATAAGAAGCATTTTGAGGGAAGGCGCTGAAAAAGACCAGGGTATCGTCTTCTCTGGGATTCATACCGATCTTTCGCCACCAGGCATTCCCTGTTCTTTTCTCAGGGGGCTCCCACCAGGCAAGGGTTTCATCCTCACTGTTTAAATAGGTCAGGCCGGTGCCCGAGGACACGGTGAGGTTTGGCTTGCGGTAGTAGATATCAATGGATTGGATAATTCCTGAATTGCTGTAGGATACATTTTTAAGGGAGGTATAAACGGCGTTGAGCTTAATGTGCTTATTGAGCTCCGGATCATTGGAAAAGGAGGTTACGCTGGGATAGAGCCTCTCGTTTCCAATGAGCTCGGTAAAGGTATAAAGCGCCGGTGAAAAGAATTTTTGATCCAGGTAGCTCGCAATTTGCTGGATTAATATTTTATTATGCCGCTCAATGGCATTATCGTAATTGCGAATGAGGAAGAGATAGGTTATCCCACCCATTAGCAGGGAAACAATGGATACGGCGCTAAAAAAATACAATATGGTTTTTCCTTTAATGGAAGTCAGCTTTTTGAATGTCAGCATGCTTAACGTTCACTTCCTCCTTACGGGGAATGGTTGAAAGAAAAGGCCGGATGCTTAAAATATCAGAATGCGGCGGAAGATTTGCCGTGCCGCCCAATTAATATAACACAGACAGGGGTGCTTTTCAATGAAAAGGGAAAGGAGTATTCAGTTAAAATCAGCCTGTATAAGGGGTTTCAAGGGACTTAGTGTTGAAAGTTACTATAAGTGTGGATTTTTTATAGTCCAAAAGGAAAGAGGGTTTAACGATCCCCTTTCTTTTTTATTTACCGTTAGGAGAGGGGGAGGTATGCTTTTTTTGCGGAGGCTGTTCCATGGCTTTGGGGTCTTGCGCGGAATCTTATTTCTAAGGAGGAACGTTTTTGGAAGCGATAAAAGCCGGGACGGCAAAAGCTCTGCCCAATAGAAAAGGAATAGGGGATCGCCTGCTTAAAGGCTTGAAGGAATACTGGAAATACAGGTATCTTGTAATTCTTTTTATTCCAGCTGTTTTGTATTACGCCCTATTTCGGTACGGACCCTTGTACGGCATTCAGATTGCCTTTAAAAACTATATTTTTAAGCTTGGTATTACAGGCAGCCCGTGGGTGGGCTTGGATAATTTTATTACCCTTTTTTCCATACAAAGCTTCAGGGAGGTATTCTTTAATACCTTAATTATAAGCCTCTACAAGCTGGTGTTTACTTTTCCCGCGCCTATTGTCTTTGCCATACTTTTAAGCGAGCTTCGCGGCCTGCGCTTTAAAAAAACGGTTCAAAGCATCAGCTACCTGCCGCATTTTGTATCCTGGGTTATACTGGGAGGCCTGTTCCTTCAATTCCTTTCACCGTCAACGGGGCCAATTAACCAGGCTTTAAAAAGCCTGGGCCTGGAGCCTGTTTATTTTCTGGCGGATCCCAAATGGTTCAGAAGTGTCCTGGTGATATCGTCGCTGTGGAAGGGTGTGGGCTGGGGTTCTATTATTTACCTGGCATCCATTTCCTCCATTGATCCCGAGCTGTATGAAGCGGCGGAAATGGACGGAGCGGGACGCTTGCGGAAAATATGGAACATCACCCTGCCTTCCTTAGTTCCTGTCATTACCATCATGCTTATCTTTGCCATAGGGGGCATTGTCAATGACGACTTCGATCAGGTGTTTAACCTGTACACCCCCGCCGTTTACCGGGTTGGGGATGTTTTGAGCACCTACCCCTACCGCATCCGCCTGGTGGATTTAAGATACAGCTTCTCAACGGCAGTTGGGCTTTTCAAAAACGTGCTGGCCTTTGTTCTCATCCTGGGAGCCAATGGGGCAGCCAAGCGCATCAACGAGTACGGCATATGGTGAGGGGGAAGAGCTTATGAAAAGTCTTTTAAAGAGAAGAACGGCAGGGGATTGGTTCTTTGATCAGTTTAACATCCTGTTTATGATCCTTTTTTGCATCGCCACGGTTTATCCTTTTTTATATCTTATATCCATGTCCTTCGGAGGCTCGGCCAATATGGGTTTTTCCCTGATACCCGCCCATGCGGAAACGGAAGCCTATCTGAGGGTGTTCAGCAACAAGCACATTGCTACCGGCTTTTTCAATTCGGTAAAACGAACCTTGCTGGGAACGGGAATAACTTTGTTTTTTACCATCTGCACAGCCTATGCGCTGTCTAAAAAGCATTTTCCCAACCGAACCTTCTGGACGGGCTTCATTGTCTTTACCATGTTTTTCTCCGGTGGGCTTATCCCGGAGTACCTGCTCGTAAGGGGTCTGGGAATCTACAATTCCCTATGGGCCATGATACTTCCGGGGCTGATTAGTGCCTACAACATGATAATCATGCGCAATTCCTTCATGAGCCTGCCCTATGGACTGGAGGAATCGGCGAAAATTGACGGGGCAAACGATATTGTGATCTTGTTTCGTATTGTGGTGCCGGTGTCTGTTCCCATTATAGCCACGGTTGCCCTTTGGACCTCGGTAGGGCACTGGAATGCCTGGTTTGACTGTATGATTTATATACAGGACACCTCCCGGCAGGTGCTTCAGATCATTTTGCGCCGAATTGTACTGGAGGGCACTTCACAGCTTATGGAGCTCAATAGCTCCGTGGATACGGGTACTGCAAGCCCCGATTCCATTAAGGCGGCTACCATCATAGTAGCCACCATTCCCATACTGCTGGTGTATCCGTTTATTCAAAAGTATTTTGTAAAGGGTATTATGGTTGGCTCCCTCAAGGGATGACCAGGAAAGCTTTCCGCCGACTTATACCTGATATAAAATAAATTATGACCGGCTCATAGAAGCCAAAAGGAGGATTTTATGAAAAGAGGGAACCATAGGCCGTTATTAGCTGCCGTGCTGGCAGGGGTACTCCTGTTTTCGGGCTGCACAACCCAGAGAACAACAGGAGAGGGAGGCACCGGGACAGGCACTCCCGCAACAACTCCGACAGCAGGGGCAGGTGATGCGACGGATCCCACCAAACCTGATCCCGACAAGAAATACACCATTACCTGGGTAACCTATCAGCTTGCGCCTCTCGATGAAAATGCAAAAATGATTCAGTACTGGAACGAGCAGTTCAATGTAGATCTCCAGGTGTGGAATATAGACAACAGTAATTCGGAGGAAATTTTGAGCCTTAAATTCGCATCAGGGGAAATTCCCGATGTACTGCGTATCGGTTCGGTCTCCCAGTTTCAGAAGTTCAGCGACCAGCAGATTCTGGCTAAGATCCCGGAGGGAATGGCCGAAACCTATATGCCCAACGTTATAACCCAACTGGAAAAGGAGCTTCCGGGCATCCTGCGTTACGGCATGCTGAACGGGGAAACCTATGCCATACCGGCGGAGGTACGCACCCATAACCTGTTCCGCGCACCTATTGTTTATAGAGGCGATTGGATGGAAAATGTGGGGGTAACCAAAACCCCCGAAACCCTGGATGAGCTTGAGACACTGCTCTATAAATTTGCCAAGGAGGATCCTGACGGCAACGGCAAGGCGGACACCTACGGCCTTTCCCAGACAGCTCTCAATGCCGTTTACGGGGCCTTTGGCTATGTGAGGGGGCAATGGAACGACAAGGACGGCAAACTCAGCTATTCCTCCACTCAACCGGAAATGAAGCAGGCTCTGGCCGTACTTAATAAATGGTACAAGGACGGCGTGCTGGATCCGGAATTCATTACGGGGGAGAATAAGGGCGGCTATTGGGCTCTTTCCCATTCCTTTATTGAAGGGCGTATCGGCATGTCCAGTATGGGCTCCTATTACCACTGGTCCCCCTTAAATCTTGAGGCCGAAAAGGGCGCCAATCCCAAGGAAATGGCAGCCACAAACCCTGGTATGGAAAACGAACTTGTTTTTGGGCTTCCTCCCACAGGCCCGGACGGCAAAAGCGGTATGCCCAAGGGCAATCTGTTTTCCGGCGTTATGCTGGCCTTTGGAAGCCATATGGAGCAGGAGCCGGACAAAATGGCAAAGGTAATGGAGATTCATGAATACCTGTCGGGTACCTCGGAGAAAAATTATTTTACTGCCTGGTTCGGAATTGAAGGGGAGGACTGGAATTACAGCCCCTCGGGAATACCTGTGGCCAGAGAGGGTCTGGAGCCTCAGCAGATGTCCGCCATGGGCGCTCATGGCGTATTGAAAATTTTTGCCACCATGCAGTATGATTCCCTTCTGGATAAAGCCCGCTATAACTGGGGCAAGGAGAATAAGTTTGATGTGGGAGGCCTTGAAAGCAAGCTTGTGGGAACCCTTCCTTCCGCGGGTATTTATGGCACTGAAACCGGCAAGATTGAGGACGAGGCCTTTATCGGAATCATCACCGGCGACAAGCCTCTGGATTATTTCGATGAGTTTGTAAAGCAGTGGGGAGCCGCAGGCGGCGACGTACTGACAAAAGAAGCCAATGAATGGTATGAAAACTTTAAATAAGTCAACCAAATCAAAGAGGGGTTGGCAGGAACTGTCCTGAAAATAAGCAAAACCAGAAAAAAGCCGCTATGCGGCTTTTTTCTGGTGAAAGGAGTTAAAAACAATTAAGAAGAATGGAAACGCATGGAGAATCTATGGAAATAAAAGGTTACTTGCTTATTCTGCAAAGAGTGCGGTTGAGAGATAACGCTCACCGGTGTCCGGAAGAATAACCACGATGGTCTTTCCCTTGTTTTCAGGGCGCTTGGCAAGCTCGGTGGCAGCGTAAAGAGCAGCACCGGAGGATATGCCAACCAGTAAGCCTTCCGCTTTGGCCACGGCACGGCCGGTCACAAAGGCTTCTTCATTCTTTACCTTGAAAATTTCATCATAAACCTGGGTATTGAGGACATCGGGTACGAAGCCTGCGCCAATACCCTGAATTTTATGGGGGCCGGCCTTGCCTTCGGAAAGCACGGGTGAATCAAAAGGCTCAACGGCAACAATTTTAATGTCCGGCTTCTTGGATTTTAAGTATTCGCCTGCACCGGTAATGGTTCCGCCTGTTCCGATACCGGAAACCAAAATGTCAACAGCACCGTCGGTATCCTCCCAGAATTCAGGCCCGGTAGTGGCTTTATGAACGGCCGGGTT
>JAEXPO010000412.1 GCA_023446675.1 Bacillota bacterium
GCACGTATTTTCACTGTTTCGGGGTTATCGGCATACTTAGCCATATCAGCGACATAGTTGCCGGTTATTTCATTCTGAACGTTGGGTACAAGTATCAATTTACCGGATTTAACAAAGGATGAAACGCTGGCGGGCATTCCTCCTACGATAAGGTAATAGCGATACAGCTCCAAGGCTTTATTGTGGAGAGCTTCCGGCATTGGCTCAATATCGGTAAAGCAAATGCGGATTTCCTGAGCAAGCCGTTCTTCGCCCATAGCCCATAGAAATTCCTCAAAATCCAGTGGGTAGAGCGTCATGCTTTCCACCTTGCCTACGGGGAAGCTATATTTTTCCCTGTTTACGGCAACACCCAGCAAGCTTCCGGCCGCTGCCACATGGTATTCCGGTGCCAGCTCGCAAAAGTATTTGAGCGCCGTTAAAGCCCTTTCACAGCTTTGTATTTCATCAAATATAATTAATGTTTTATCAGGAATAATTTCTTCATTTACCGTTGTTTCAAGGAAACGTATCAGTCGTTCGGGGGTAATGTCGTCATCAAAATATCTGGCAACCGAAAGATTCGTTTCCAGGTTGACATAGACGGTATTATCGAAATACTTCTCGCCAAACTTCGTAAGAATGTAGGTTTTTCCAACCTGCCTGGCTCCATAAAGCAATAGGGGCATTCTCTCTCTGCTTTTCCACTCTACGAGTTGCTCTTCAATTTTTCTACGCATAGTAATCACCTCGAACCCATAGGCGAGAAGCAAACGAAGTCCATTTTAGTCTGCAACCAGCCTCTTTGACTATATACATAGTATGTTGAATAGATTTATTCGTCAAGAAAAATCATAAATGAACGTATTTTTCTGGAAATATTAATATGATTTGTTGAAGCAAAAAGCAGAAGCTGGCGGGCATTTTATAAAGCCGTTGCATAGGTGTGATATGTATTCAGTATTCTACAAACTCTCTCCCACTCTCCAAAAACTCTCCAAGACTCCAATTTTATTCTTGACAAATGGAGAGATAGGGTGTAGTATCTTCTAAAATACTATTGAAGAGGCAGAAGATGCTTGAAGATGCAAACACCGAATTTAAAGACGAATACAGCGCAAAAATAAACAAAACACTGCTTGCGTTTCTTAATACAGATGGCGGCAGACTTTATCTCGGAATCTCTGACGACGGGAGAGTTGTAGGGATAGATAACCCTGATGAGGAAATGCTGCGTGTCACGCATAGCTTTCGTGACTCTGTGACTCCAGATCCAACTGCGTTTATAACGGCGGAGCCAATTATCCGCGATGGCAAAAGCATAGTTGAATTCGCCGTGGAGAGAGGTCATGCGGTGCCGTATTGCTTCAAGGAATATGGGCTCACGCCCAAGGGCGTCTATGTCAGGGTGGGCAGTGAAAGTGTGCCCGCTTCCAACGAACATATAAAGCAGCTTATACGTGAAAATGATGGCGAAAAGTTTGTGGATGCGCTGTCACTCAATCAAGATTTGACTTTTGAGTATGCCACGCAGCTTTTCGAAGAAAAAGAAGTGGCTTTTGGTGAGTCACAGAAAAAGACACTGGGAGTAATTCGCACTGATGGGCGTTATTCTAATCTTGCCTTGCTAATCTCCGACCAATGCCCTTATTCAATCAAATCCGCTATTTTCGCAGGGACTACTAAGGAGATTTTTAAGGACAGAAAGGAATTCACCGGCTCAATTTTTCGGCAGATTGACGATGTTTTGGCGTACTTGAATGTCTACAATAAAGTATCGTCTGTATTTGAGGGAGCGTACCGTATAGACCGCGCGGATTATCCTGAGATTGTTTTTAGGGAAGCCCTAAATAATGCAGTAATCCACAGGGACTACTCCATTGATGGGAGTATATTGGTGAGCATGTTTTCCAACCGTACAGAGATAATGTCAATCGGTGGAGTAATGCCGGGTGTGACACCGGAGCTTATGTTGGCGGGCGTGTCGATAGCCCGGAATGATAAGCTTTGCAAGATGTTCTTCAGACTGACGCTTATTGAGGCTTATGGCACAGGGATTCCGCGTATCTTTGAGACCTATGCCAGGTTCAAAGCGACGCCGACCATTCCGATAATAAATGGTGGGTTCCTTATATCGCTTCCTAATCTCAGCGCGATTGAGGATAAGCCGGTTTCTGCGCCGCGCACAAAGGAGCAATTGGTATTGACGCACTTTGAAGGCAAGGATTTCACCAAACAAAGCGTCGCTGATTTATTAGGGATTACAGCTAGCGGAGCATATAAATTACTGCAGCGTATGGTTGATAAGGGGAGTTTGAACACCACTAAGCGCGGGCGAGAATTACTTTATCGCGTTACGGTGAAATAATGGGTGTGTATTAAAGCAAATCGGTTCTGCCTTTGGCATTTAAGGTATCCACAACCTTTTTAACATCCTGTACCCTGCTTTTGTCACAAACCAGCACAGCATCCGGTGTTTCAACAATTACAAGGTTGGCTACTCCCACAGCGGCGACCATTCTTCCGCTTGAAAAGATGGTGGTGTCCGAGGTGTCGATATTAATTTGCTCACCCAACAGGATATTCCCATTATCATTGCAGCTATGCAAAGCCTCAAGCATATCCCAGCTGCCCACGTCACTCCAGCCGAATTCAGCGGGGATAACCACAACCTCCGGTGAGCGCTCCATAATGCCGTAATCAATGGAAATGCTTTGTATGGAGGGGTAAACCTCGTTAATGACGGAGGCTTCATTCTCTGTTCCCAGGGCCTCTTTGATTTTCATCAAATCGGTATAAATGTTGGGCAGGAACCGTTCAAAGCTCTTTAATATGGTGGAGGCTCTCCAAATGAACATTCCACTGTTCCAGGCATAATTGCCGCTTTGCACATAGGCCTTTGCCGTTTCCAGATCCGGCTTTTCCTTAAACTCTTTAACCCGTTTAACCTCTCCGGCTTCGTTTTTGTCAAAGTTGATATAGCCGTACCCTGTGGCGGGAAAGCTTGGGGTTATACCGACGGTTACGAGCCTGTCCTGCTCTTGGGCGGTTTTTACCGCCAGCTTCAGGACATGAGTCAATTTATCCACATTCTTAATATAGGCGTCGGATGGAGCGACAACCATAATGCCGTCCCCATACTTTTTAATTATCTCCACAGCCGCATAACCAATACGGGCCGCCGTATTTCTGGCACAAGGCTCTGAAAGAATATGGTTCTCACCAACCCTTCCGGCTGTGGCTTCCTTCATTATCGGAGCCTGGGCCGTATTTGTAACAATGAAAATATCCTTGTTATCAGCTATGTAGCTTAAGCGATCGATGGTTTCATTTACCATTAAATCCTTGCCGCTTAAATTAAGCAGCTGCTTTGGCGTTTTATTTCTGGATAAGGGCCAAAAACGCGTTCCTCCCCCTCCTGCCATTATGACACCGTAGACTTTCATAGCACGCTACTCCTGTGTGATTTATCTTTTACCGCTCGGCACGCATTTCATTATGAAGAAAATCCGCATAGGCAAGCCTTATGCCTTCCTCCAGCTCCACTTTATATTTCCAGCCTAATTTTTCAAGCTTGCTCACGTCCAAAAGCTTTCTGGGTGTGCCATCAGGCTTTGTGGCATCAAAGGTAAGCTTGCCTTCATACCCCACAACCCTTTTCACTGTTTCTGCCAATTCCTTTATGCTGAGTTCCTTTCCAGTGCCAACATTAACGGTTTCATTGCCTGAATAGGTATTCATAAGATAAACGCAGGCATCCGCCAGATCATCCACATATAAGAACTCACGCAAGGGGCTTCCCGTTCCCCACACCACGACCTCCGGGCTGTCGGATTGCTTGGCCTCATGGAACCGTCGGATTAACGCCGGAAGGACATGGGAATGCTGGGGATGGTAGTTGTCGTTGGGGCCATACAGATTTGTAGGCATAGCGCTTATATAATCTGTTCCGTACTGCCTGTTAAGGTATTCACAATATTTAAGTCCTGATATTTTTGCAAGGGCATAGGCTTCATTGGTTTGCTCCAAGGGGCCTGTCAGCAGGCAGCTTTCCGGCATGGGCTGGGGCGCAAGCCTGGGGTAGATGCAGGAGCTCCCAAGAAACATCAGCTTTTTAACCTTATTTTCAAAGGCAGCTTTTATAACGTTCATTTCCAGTATCATATTTTCATACATGAAATCCGCCGGTTGTGTGT
>JAEXPO010000413.1 GCA_023446675.1 Bacillota bacterium
CAGTGTCAGTACGTAAGGAACACTAATATTATAGGAATGGAAGTGTGCGGCGAGGATAGTAGCGATGCTGGAACGAACAGAAACAGGTAGAGAGTGGGTGGCGCGTCTAGCCAGGCGTGTCTTAAAACAAACAGATGAGAACGGTATTCTGGTTTTGACGTCATCCGTTGAAAAAGAACCCTTAGCTTCATGGTTGAAGAAGGAAGGCCTTGAGGGTGAGCTTGAAGACATGAATTCATGGGAACCGGCGAAGGACTATGGCATCATTATAGTCGATGGACCGGAGGAGCCTTATTCAGACACGGCAGAGGCCTTTTATAAGCTGATACTTGAGAAAACCAATTTTGTTTTCCTTATACTGCCGGAAAACGCCCCGGATATATTAGATAGGTATAAGGGTCTTCTGTTTAAGTGGCAGGGGGAGCAAGCGACGTTATATGCCGGTGTTAACGAGGAGAAACAGAGTGCAGAAGTGCTCAAGGAAGCGTATAAGCCTAGATACGGCGTATACGGCGTCTATGGAGATGACGAGGAGCTTATTGATGCTTATCTGCAGTCATTAATTGGTGCTGACGAAATTGTGCTGTGCGGCAGCAACTCAACAGATGGTACCTTTGATAAAATTGAAGCCTTTAAGTCCGGGCATCCTGAAATAAGCCTGAAGCATTTAGCCCTCTTTATACAACCGCCACGTTACGATGATGCAAAAAATATCTGCCTGAGCTTCATGCCGGAGGATATGGATGTGAGCATCTGCCTGGAGCTTAATCAGACTCTGTCCACGGATTGGCGCGGTTTGCTCGATGAGAAATGGGATCCTGCCGTCATGCGCTATATTCACTCCGTTGGAGTTTATAAGGGCAGTACCCTGGAAACTGAAAAGAAGGGCTTTCAGATACATAAAAACGGAGGCTTTGTCTGGAGGCTTCCTGTTTATGAATATCTTGAATACAAGGGGCCTGAGAAAAATGTGGAGCTTCATGGCATTCCGGTTTATCAGCGCTCCCAGAGACTTGAGAAAACAGAGCTTCGCAAAGCCTTAATTTTGCTCGCCTTAAAAGAGAAACCAAAATTGCCTCAGTTGTGGTTTTATTTGTCTCAGATTCAGCTGCAGGAGGAAAAGTATCTGGATGCGCTTTCCTCTTTAGATAAGGGAGAGTCCTTAGGCCTTTATAAAACAGCTCAGGTAGTGGAGCTGAGATACAAACTGTTCAAAAAAATTGGAATAAGCCCTCTGGCATTAGCTCAGCTGGATCAGCTGTTTTTCCTTTTACCCGGTCGGCGGGAGGTTTATTATGAAAAAGCCCGTTACCTTTATGATCTCGGGCAATATCAAGAGGCTTACAAAATGATGACTGCCGGGATGGTGTTTGATGAAAGAAAAGAGGACGAATACAGCAATTCCGAATGCTGGGGAGAAAAAGGCGAAGCCTTTTTAGAAGAGCTTCGTGAAAAATGTACCCAACCGAAAGAAAAAGCGGAGCCCTTTCCGGGAAAGGAAGGATAAATATGAGTAAGTATAAGATTGCCGTCTATGCCATTTGTAAAAATGAAGAACATTTTGTTGACCGCTGGATGGATTCCATGGGAGAAGCTGATATTGTGTTGGTGTGTGATACGGGGTCCACGGACAATACGGTTGAAAGGCTGGAGGCAAGGGGTGCTGTGGTTTACAGGATAAAAGTAAATCCGTGGCGCTTTGATGTGCCTCGAAATGCGTCTCTTGCGCTTTTGCCTTCGGATGTGGACATCTGCGTATGCACCGATTTGGATGAAATATTTGAAAAGGGCTGGAGAGAGAAGCTTGAAAGGGCCTGGCAGCCTGATACCAATTCCTTGCGCTATCAGTTTACTTACCGGTTCAATCCTGACGGAACCCGGGCCGTAACCTACTGGAAGGAAAAAATTCATGCCAGAATCAACTACCGCTGGGTGAATCCCATCCATGAGGTCATATCCTATTATGGCGATACCCCGGAAAAAATTGTTTATGCTCATGAGATTTATCTGGACCATTTTCCGGTTTATAAAAGCTCCCGCGGACAATATCTTCCCCTTTTAGAGCAATCTGCAAAGGAAAATCCGGATAATGACCGGAATGTCCACTATCTTGGCCGGGAATACATGTACTACGGTATGTGGGATAAATGCATTGAAACCCTTAATAAGCATTTGGAAATGCCCAGTGCTACCTGGAAGGATGAAAGATGCGCATCTCTGCGATTTATTTCCCGTTCGTATAAAGGAAAAGGTCAGTCTGATGCAGCAAAGCTATGGCTGTACAAGGCTATTGCCGAAGCCCCCTATCTTAGAGAGCCCTATGTGGATATGGCCAGATTAATGTATGAAGCAGCCGACTGGCCTGGCCTTTACCATATGGTAAAGGATGCACTTAAAATAATAAACAAGCCTGAAACCTATCTCAACGAAGCCTCCTCATGGGATTATACCCTTTATGATTTCGGCGCCATCAGCGCCTATCGTTTGGGATTGTACAAGGAAGCAGAAGAATTTGCTCAAATTGCATGCGATATGGAACCCCACGATGAACGTCTGAAAAAAAATCTTCTGATTATAAGTGAAAAAAGACAAGTATTGAAAGGAACTTAAGAAAAGTATAAAAGACCAATGTTACAGCAAAGGGCAGTGTACAATCTCAAAGCACATTCCGTACCATCCAAATTAAAAAAGTTCAGCAAGGGGCTGTGCTTTGAGATTTTGGACGGCTTTATAGCCTTTAAAATAAACCAGGACGCTGCATGAATGGATAAAAGCAGATAAAAAAACAGTAGAGAATGATTAGCGGATAGTTATGCATAACGCTTTAATGTAAGGGGTGGGATTTATGTATAGAGATGATTATAAAGGCATCTACAATGAAAACGATTTCTATAGCAAAGGCTGTAAAAAAGAAAACAATTCCTGGTGCCCGGGAGGGAGACCGGAACCGGATCCATGTCGTGAGCATGATTATTGCGGGCCCTACAGACCAGATGAATGTAAGCCCTGCTGTTGTATAGGACCCAGAGGGTGCCCTGGTCCGGCCGGACCTACTGGACCGACTGGGCCTACAGGGGCAACAGGTGCTACTGGAGCTACTGGAGCCACGGGTGCAACAGGAGCAACCGGTGCCACAGGACCTACCGGAGCCACGGGGGCAACCGGAGCAACGGGTGCCACCGGCCCTACCGGAGCCACGGGAGCAACAGGGGCAACGGGTGCCACCGGCGATACCGGGCCTACCGGGGCCACGGGCGCAACAGGAGCCACGGGTGCCACAGGCCCTACCGGAGCCACGGGAGC
>JAEXPO010000422.1 GCA_023446675.1 Bacillota bacterium
ACATTTAACATAAATCTCAAAGTCCTTTCCATATCCCTCCCAAATTTTCCTTCGGGATGATATTAACATACATACAAACGGTCATGCAAATTGAGCAATTCCCGGACATTTATCCGGGGCAGAAACAGTCTATTAACTTCTTTTATTCGACTGAATACAAATAGAATAGCTCACTTTTGCACATAATAAATAAAATATTGTATAATAAGCATCCCAATCTTATATGCTCAACTTATTTGATTTAGATATTCGCTTTACATCATTCATAGATTTTAACTATAATACTCATATCATAAAATACGAGTTGTTTTCCCAAGTATATTTAATTTGCACTATTAATTGTAAATAATGGACGTATAAAGGGAAACAACTCGCATTTTACCTTGCAGATACTCTTTAGTGTTTGGATAGGTTTAATCATCAATGCCAAGAATGACCGAAGAGGCTTTGACAAAGGTGTATACCTGGGAACCAACTTTGATGTTAAGGTCCTTTAAAGCGGCCATGGAAATTGTCGAAGTCATTTTTTTTCCGTCTCCGATATCCACAACAACCCTGGCGCTGACTGCGCCTTCATCCACTTCAGTGACTTTTCCCTTAAATTGATTACGTGCGCTTAGTTTCATAAATATCAACCTCCTGAAGGCTAAGAATTGGTTTTATTTTTGCTTCTTGTGCATTTTGTGTACTTAGTATGTCCGGTAATAAATTCATTTGCTAGGCTATTTCGAAAAGTTGTACCTGCTTTGTACCATACTAAACACAATTTACCCATTTTTAGCGCATTACAACCACATTATGAACGCATTTCTCATTATTTATAGGCAGTTACTGCTGTTTTACCGGCAAGGATACTATGAAATTCGATATAATAAGGAAGGAATGGTGCCTTGGGTATTGCTTACAGGCAGAGATGCAGTGATTAAGTTGAGGAAACCCTGCAAACGGAGGAAAGGAAGGGATAAAAGATGGTTTATATACCCGATAGCGTACTGGAGCATTTTATTGCGGAGGATGTACCCTATTTTGATTTAACGACCCACAGCCTGGGCATCGGTGATAATGAGGGCAAAATAAGTTATTTTTCCCGGGAGGAAGCAGTGCTTTGCGGTTCGGAGGAAGCCGAACGCATTATGGAAAAGCTGAGGCTTCGGGTAACAGCCATCCGGCCCTCGGGAACCCTTATAAAGCCGGGAGAGGTCTTCCTTGAAGCGCAAGGCCGGGCGCAAGACCTGCATATGGCCTGGAAGGTGTGCCAGAACCTTCTGGACAGCTGCTCCGGAATTGCAACCAAGGCCAGGCGCATGGTGGATGCGGTGAAAAGCGTGAATCCCAGGGTTACGGTGGTGAGCACCAGAAAAAGCTTTCCTGGCACCAAAGCCCTTTGTGTGAAAGCTATTCTTTGCGGGGGAGCCGTACCCCACCGCCTGGGACTTTCTGAAACAGTGCTTATTTTTAAGCAGCACATGAATTTTATGGGCGGCTTGGAATCCCTGCTTGAGAAAATTCCTTCCATTAAGGAGGGGATGTGTGAAAAGAAGCTCATTGTGGAAGCCGAATCCATTGAGGACGGCATTGCACTTTGCCGTGCCGGAGTGGATGGGCTTCAGTTTGACAAGCTGGCTCCTGAGGTTTTAAAGGAGGGAGCGGCCCGAATTCGTCAGCTGGATGAAAAGATAGCCCTTCTTGCGGCAGGAGGAATTAATGAAAGCAATGCCGCACTCTATGCCGCTTCGGGTATGGATGCGCTGGTTACAACAAGCCTTTTTTCCGCAAAGCCTGTGGATATGGGCGTTAAAATGGTGAAAGCGGGCTAGCTTTGTAAGGGCTTATACTAAGGCGTGTGGTGCTGTGCTGGAAGTGAAAAAGGCCGTGGTGGGATATGTAAGCTCCCGGAAAACCCACCCTTTTTAAAACCCTGCTGTTTTTGTGCGCCGATAAGGTTTTAGTTATTAAAAACCGCCTTGAGAGCCTGTGGGGTAATTGTGATACCCTTATGACAGAGTCGCTGATGCGGAGTGTCTACGGTGTTGACGTTTGCATTGGCAAAGTAGAGGCACCAGACGGCTCTGTTCGAAGGGTGGCTGTGCCGGGTGTTTGAACCATTTGCGTTTAAACCCGTTTAAACCGCTTCCGGCTTCTGTTCAATGAAATTCTGGTCAATGAAGCCGGGCCTCCTCATTTTTGATATATTCCTCCAGCATCTGAATGTTTTCTTCATTAAAATGGATGGCTGCACCGAAAATTTCGTGACTGGTGGGATCCACACCCTCCCGATCCTGTGCCGCCAGCTTCTCGGCATTAAGCATTTCAGCTTTCAGGGCGATTCGGGCAATTTCCAAATCCGTAACATCGTTTCTTCTGTCAAGGCGATGGCGCAAATCGTCCAGAGCACCTCGAAGGCCCACATGGAAATCGGGATTTCCTCCAATTTCATAAAGCCTGTCGGATAATACCATCATTTTTTTAAAATGTCTTTCCTGGGCTGTTTTCAAAAGCTCCTTCAGATCCTTGCTCTTAACGTCTCCAATAATGCGGGCATAGGATTCCACCATGACCTCCTGGCTTTTTATAAGGTCATTGAAAACAGCGTTTGAATCGGTCCCTTCTATGATGTCGTCAGCAATAACAGCCCCCATAAGGGGGTATAAGAAGGGAAGACCTGTCTGCGGGCTGCCATTAAGATTGTTTTGGTTAAAATCGTTCATCATAAGGTCGTATCCGTCCTTTCCTTCAAAAATAACCGATCTGCCTATTCCCTGAATAATAGAATTTTTCAGGTTTTTATCCGTTTTTATATAATAACGATCCCTGTTAGTGTTTGTTGACGAAAGTCATTTTATGATTAGCAACCTTTTCTGATTATTTGGAAATAGAATGCCATTACTGGCGAAAATGCGATTTTATCAGCGTTTAAAATGGGCTGTAAGTAATTTATTATCCCTTTGACAAAGCTGGAGAATTATTCTATAATACATAATAATAGAAAATATTGTAAATTGAATTAGAATCTTGTTCTTCCGAGATGAGCTGTAGGAGCTTGTTTTTTGTAGGGTGCCGACCTTCTTGAAGTATTTGTTGTATTATGAAGGGGTTAAACGCTATAATAGAAGCATATTGATTTGCTCTGGAGCAAAATGGAATAATAAACGCAAGACAGGAAATACGGCTGTGAACAGATGGAAAAAAATCGGCCTTATCGTCAATAAGGACAGGGATCAGGACCTGATTCAAACGAAGCATGTTACCGGCAGATTATTGGAAAAAGGGTTTGAAGTTTTTACCGGTATTCTGGAAGAGGGGTATAAGTT
>JAEXPO010000517.1 GCA_023446675.1 Bacillota bacterium
GGCAGATGCAAGGCTTATAACCTCCGCCAGCCTCAAATCCGAGGAATCGGCGCTTACGGGCGAATCGGTTCCCTCAGAAAAGGACGCTTCCTACACGGCAGCCTCCGATGCGCCTTTGGGTGACAGGCATAACATGATCTATTCCGGCTGCGGTGTATCTTATGGCCGTGGCAAGGCGGTGGTTACCGGTACGGGAATGGGCACGGAAATGGGCAAAATTGCCGACCTTCTCTCAGAAGAGGAGGACAGCCAGACGCCTCTTCAGCAAAAGCTGTCTTCCCTGGGTAAGCTGCTTGGTATAGGTGCTCTTGCTGCCTGCGCCGTTATCTTTGTCATTGGCCTTATCGATGGAATGCCCATCATGGAAATTTTCATGACCTCCGTCTCTCTGGCGGTTTCAGCCATACCCGAGGGCCTTCCTGCCATAGTAACCATTGTATTGGCTATCGGCGTGCAGCGTATGGTTAAACAAAACGCTATTATCCGAAGGCTCCCCGCTGTGGAAACTCTGGGCAGCGCGTCCGTCATTTGCTCCGATAAAACAGGAACATTAACGCAAAACCGCATGACCCTCACCCGTGCCTATCCTGTGGGCGCCTCCGATTCAGAGGCCATTGGCACAGACAACTCCGAGGCTGTTAAAAAGCTTCTTACCTATGGTACTCTTTGCTGTGACGGTAAAATCGTTATTGAAAAGGGCAAGGAGCAGCATATCGGTGACCCTACCGAAACAGCCATTGTATTTGCGGCACATAAAAACGGCCTTGTTAAGGACGAGCTTGAGAAAAAGTATCCCAGACTTACCGAAATCCCTTTCGATTCGGACAGAAAGCTTATGAC
The DNA here is from genome assembly GCA_023446675.1 of Bacillota bacterium. Classification (GTDB taxonomy): domain Bacteria; phylum Bacillota; class Clostridia; order DSM-8532; family DSM-8532; genus DTU059. The sequence goes on from JAEXPO010000517.1 coordinate 841, forward strand.
TACCGTAAACCGCATTGACAATAAAAATGTGGTTATTGTAAAAGGCGCTTTTGACGTCCTGGTACAAAAATGCGTCTCCGGGAATCCAGAGGGTGCAAGGGAACAGGTGGATAAGCTCAGCAAGCAGGCTCTTCGTGTGCTTGCCGTGGCTTATAAGGAAATTGATACCATACCTTCCGAACCCAAGCCGGAAGAGCTGGAGCAGGATCTTGTATTTATGGGCCTTGTTGGAATGATTGACCCGCCCCGTCCCGAAGCCAGAGACGCGGTTGCCCTGTGCCGCAAGGCCGGAATTAAAGCCGTTATGATTACCGGTGACCATGTGCTGACAGCCTCGGCTATTGCTAAGGAGCTGGGTATTTTGCAGGAAGGCGACGATGCCATCACCGGCAGCGAGCTTTCGCAGATGAGTGAGGAAGAGCTGGATAAGCGCGTGCGTCACATTTCCGTGTATGCCCGTGTATCTCCTTCCGATAAAATACGTATCGTTAAAGCCTGGCAGCGTCAGGGTGAAATTGCAGCCATGACGGGAGACGGCGTAAACGACGCGCCTGCTTTGAAAGCGGCGGACATCGGCTGCGCCATGGGCATCACCGGTACGGATGTGGCCAAGGGTGCTGCGGATATGACCCTCACCGACGACAATTTTGCCACCATCGTGGAAGCTGTCCGCGAAGGCCGCGGTATTTACGACAATATCCGCAAGGTGGTGGGCTTCCTTTTGGGAACCAATATCGGCGAGGTGTTTACCGTATTCTTTGCTATGCTTCTTTGGAGAGAAGCGCCCCTTCTTTCCATGCAGCTTTTGTGGATTAACCTTGTCACCGACAGTCTCCCGGCAATTGCCCTTGGTATGGAGCCTGTGGACGGCGGAATCATGAATCGCAAGCCCAAGCCCAAGAATGAAGGCGTTTTTGCCAACGGACTCGGTGTGCAGGTTGTACTTCAGGGTGTTATGTTTGCCTCTTTAACCCTGGTTGGTTTTGTTATCGGTTGGAAGACAACAGGCGATATTGTAGCGGGACGTACCATGGCCTTCTTTATCCTGTCACTTACCCAGATCGTACAGGCCTTCAACATGCGTTCCGGCCAATCCCTGTTCCGTATCGGGTTCCACACCAACAAGGCACTGTTAAAGGCGGCTGCCGTTTCAGTTGCCATGATTGTACTGGTTGTGTTCGTGCCCCCTGTCGCCACTATCTTTGAGCTGACCCAATTAACCGGAAACATGTATTTAATTGCCGTGCTGCTGGCGTTCGTACCGTTCCCTGTGCTTGAAATCAGCAAGCGTATCGGACTTGTCCGTCATAGCCAGCAATAAAGCTAAACACCAACAGGCTGGGCACAATTGAAAGGGAGAGGCCCCAGGGCTTCTCCCTTTTTGTCGTAAGACGCTATCACTTGTAAAAAAGGCTCCTGAAAGCTTGTTTTTCTTTCAGGAGCCTGTTGTCTTATTTATTGATGAAATCAAAGACTCTTTTTAATACGAATGTCACCGGAGGAGGTAGATAGGTTCACCTCAATACCTCCATTGCCCAGAACGCCTGTAAGCCTCTTTTCTTCTGACTGGCTCCCGGTAAGTGTGAAGTCATTTCTTATGCTTCCTGAATTAACCGTCGCGTTTAGGTTGAAATCACAGCCGTTGGGAAAGGCCAGTGTAATGGTGCCTGAATGGGCGCCAAGGGAAAGGTTATCGGTCAGTGCGGTGCAGTTGAGTGTAACATCCCCGGAGGAGGTTTTTATTCGGGCGCCGCCTTTAAAAGCTTTTATCTTAATGGAACCGGAGGAAGCCTGTGCGAGAAGTCCTATTGTGTCTGCCTGAGTAATTCTAATATCTCCCGACGAGGATTCAAAATTGGCATTTGCGCAGACCAGGGCCTGCACATCAATAACTCCCGAGCTTGAAAGGCAGTTCATATCGTCGGTCAATGCTATAGTTCCAAGCTTCTTGTCTCCGGAGGAGGTTTTTAGTGTGGCACGGGTGGCGGAAAGGGTATCCAGCTCAATTTTTCCTGAACTGCTCTCCGCTCTGAATTCGCCTGCAAGATCAACCTTGGTAAGCTTTATATCCCCGGAAGAGGTCTTGATATCCAAATTTGTAAGTGTAAGAGGATCTGCGTTCAGCGTGGAAGAGGAGCCGGTGAAAACCAGGCTTCCGGAAAAATCTTCAGGAAGGGTGATGTCAAGCTTTAAAGAAAAATTGTAAAAATAAAGCGCGACGTCGCTTTTTCGAACCTCTTCAATTGTAAGGGTATTGCCTGAAACGCTGGTAATCAGCTTAGGCTCAGGATCTGGGGAGAGGGTTGTGATTGAACCCGTAAGGGAAGCCTCCAGCGTTGAACCGGTACTGATGGACAAAGAAGTATCTGAGCTTGACGTAATAATTTCGATTGTTTCAATGTTTGCTAAAGCTTCCGTTTTATGATCGTCTACTTTGTAGGTGTTACCAAATCCAAAATTCATTTTTATCTCTCCTTCACTTCGATTCATTCCCCAAATGACACTTCCTCCGTACACAATACCTGCAAGAAGCAGGGCTACCATGCACCATCCAAGGCGTTTCAACCATAACATACCGATTCACTCCTGTTTGTTTCTGTTTAAGTGGTTATAAAACCCAATGCATTAACTATATCAGAT
>JAEXPO010000552.1 GCA_023446675.1 Bacillota bacterium
TCACTATCCTCATAGATGGGTATCCTCCTTTGGAATGGAGATGAACAGCTCAAAGCCGTTTTTCAGAGATATATGAAAATGACCCCGAAAGGCTTCCACCCTTCCAGCTATATTTTTTAAGCCTATGCCCTTATCCGCATCATAATCCGAAACCTCGCCGTTATCGGCTATAATGAGCTGATAAAATGCCGGATGCTCCCTTAAAAGCATACGAACCTTTGTAGCATTTGAATGCTTTACGATATTAGAAAGACCTTCCTTTGCTATGGCGATAAAGGCATATTTCAAGCGGCTTCCCGGACTGGTACGAATATCGTATTCATAATCCAGCGGGCAAAAAGCGAAGCTTCCTGCCAGGGCGCTAAACTGTGCCTCCAAATCCACCGACTCGTCATACAGGTTGTGTACGCTGCTTCTTATACTGTCCATGGCCTGAGAAAGGGTTTCCTTAAGCTCCCGGAGGGGCTTAGCCTCTTCCTCATCCCCCCGGCTCTATTTTACAGCCAGAAGGGCACCTATTTGAAGCAGAGCTCTGGACAGCTGGTGGCCAACATTATCATGGATCTCTCTTGCAATGCGGTTTCGCTCGTTTAAGGTTGCAACCTTTATTTCATCATCCTGCCGGGCCATCAAGTCGGAATTCTGCTGTTTAAGACGAAGCGCCATTTCTCTTGTTGTGTCCCTCAGCTGATTGTATTCGCCTCTCAGCCGCTCGGATTCCTTTGTCCTGAATTTAATAAGCAGGCTGAGCGCCATCAGCATAAGAAGATAAATAGCATTGGAAAGCTCCATTAAGGGTAAGGTCATGCCAAGAGGTATTGCAGCCAAAAGACACACCCATTGCTTTTTACTCATCAGACAGTCATAGGCAATTAATGGAAGGAACAAGGCGCCACCATGCAGAAAAATAGCTGCCGTAAAATAAAGCAGGAGTGCGGCAAGCCAATGAAGCGTCTCGGAAAGATAGGATAAAAGGCATGAGCAAATCACGGCAAACAAAACCGGGACAACATCCATGCCCAGTGAAGGCTCCAAAAGGTAGATTGTCAGACAGCATAAAAACAGCACAGCTTTGTCAATGAGATTTATCATAGGCCTACTTCCGGTAAAGCATTTTGGGCGTTTACGAGCCCATTTTATCATTATTTCCCCCAAGCCACAAACACAAAACAGGGGGTATCACGAATCAATGACAATTGTCATGCACTGTTCTGACGCACGTCACTGTCCTCCAGCCATAACTATTTGTAAAATAAAGCTATAGGAAAGAGTAAAAACTAACCATTCCTATTCAATGGAAGGAGGTTCATACATGGTAGTACAGACTAAAAATCTTGTGAAGCGCTACGGTGATTTAATTGCACTGGATCATCTTTCTCTAAATGTCAGAGAGGGTGAAATATTCGGCCTTCTGGGCCCAAACGGCTCAGGCAAAACAACAGCAATCAACTGCATTCTTTCTCTGTTAAAGTATGACAAGGGGGACATCCAGATTTTCGGAAAGCCCATGAAGCCCGACGCTTATGGCATAAAGCGGGATATTGGCATCATTATGCAGAATGTTGCAGTTTTTGAGGAGCTTACAGTCATTGAAAACATTAATTACTTCTGCGGTCTGTATATTAAGGATAAAACCGAGCTTAAGCGCCTGGTTGAAGAGGCACTGGAATTTGTGGGGCTGGAGGATTTCAGAAAATTTTACCCTAAAAAGCTCAGCGGCGGTCTTCTGCGGCGTCTGAACATTGCCTGCGGCATTGCCCATAAACCCAGGCTGATTGTTCTTGACGAGCCTACGGTGGCGGTGGATCCCCAGAGCCGCAACCGTATACTTGAGGGAATCGTTAAGCTTAACGAGCAGGGAGCAACGGTGATTTACACTTCCCATTATATGGAGGAGGTTGAGCAAATTTGTTCAAGGATTGTCATTCTGGACAAAGGAAAAGTCATCGCCTCCGGCACCAAGGAAGAATTAAAAGCCATGATTACACTAGGCGAAAAAATTACAGTGGAGACCTTTTCCATTCGGGATGAGCACGTGACAGCCCTTCGGAAGATCTCTGGGGTAAATTCGGCAGAATACACTGAAAAGCTTCTGGTTATAAAGTCCGACAAAGGCAAAAACAATCTTGAGGTGGTCCTGAACTTTCTCAAAACCCACGGCATCGGCTTCGGCCGCATCTATTCCGAGCTGCCCACCCTGAATGACGTCTTTCTGGAAATAACAGGAAAGCAATTGAGGGATTAAGGAGGGAATCATGTTTGTTCATGTTTTTAAAAACCGGCTGAAATGCCTGCTGCGGAATAAATCCATCATGTTCTGGACTCTGGCTTTCCCTCTTATTCTGGCAACCTTTTTTCAAATGGCCTTTGGCAATTTGAGCAACGAGGAGGCCTTCCGCCCTGTTGAGCTGGGCGTGGTCAACGACAGCGCTTACCAGGAAGACACCTTTTTCCAGGCGACCCTGAACCAGACATCAACAGGTGATTCCAGGCTATTCAACCTCACCTCGGCCTCAAGCCGTAAGGATGTGGAGAAGCTATTGGAGGACGGAACCATTAAGGGCTATTTCTATCTGGACCCGGAAATTAAGCTTGTCGTCAAAAATTCAGGACTGTCGGAAAGCATTATAAAAATGTTTGCCGATGAATACAAACGAAGCGCCTCTGCAGTGGGAACAATTCTTAAGGATAAGCCCGAAGCCCTTGAGACGGTAGTGGCAAGCCTTAACTCGCGCACCGCCTATGTACGGGAGG
>JAEXPO010000568.1 GCA_023446675.1 Bacillota bacterium
TGCCTTTTCATAGCAGCTTTTTTTATGATCTTCAATGTACTTCTGAGTACCCAGGGCTTCGGAATAAATATCGGCAGGGAATTTTTTCTTTATAGAGCGGCTGTAATTGGCACCATCCTCCGGCATCCAGTACTCCGACATGATATAGAAGCCGGAAGCCTGCTTTTTAAAGGTGACGGCAGCCGGCATATGACTTCCCCCGCCTTCTTTCAGCGTATCGCCCGTATACTCAAATTCCATGTAGAGGGCCATAATGTAAACGGTTAGGGTATTTGCGTCCTCTGCCGTTTTGAGTATGGTATGGGCTTCGGTGGCAAAATCACCGTTGGAATAGCTGCTTTTATTAGCGTAGAGAACCGCCTGGGATACGGCCTTATCCAGCATGGACATCTCCTTGAAGTAAGGAAGCCTGATGGTATCCGGAGAAACGGGCAGCTCCTTATTTTCAATTAAAGTCACAATGTCCTCGTAATCCCCTTCGGAGGTCGTGTAATACCTGAATTGTAAATTGACACGGACAGCAGCCAGACGGGAGCCGGGCTCATAAAAAAGAAGCTCCATATCCTCATTCCACTTAATCCGTATGGCTTCAGCCGTTTGAGGAAGGGCTTGGTTCCTGTTTTCAGACCAATCAACCTGCCCCAGGTATAGCCCCAAAGCCTGGCCAGAAACAGTTGTGCTTTGGCCGTCCAATGTTCTGGAGATGGGGACATCCTCCATTTGATAAGAGAGGTTAGCCAGGTTTTTTACATTTAAAAGGGATAAATCAGGGGCCGGTGTCCTGGGACCGGTAAAAGCGCATGTCACCAGCACCAGGGCCAGTATGACCACGGCAGCCATAGCCGGAAAAAGGGCCTTGGGATTTTTTACAATCATGTTAAGCCTTTCCTTAATGCCTTTCTTGCCGGAATTCATGGTGGTGGCGGTACATAGGAGTCCGCCGATGGCGCTTCCCTTGACGGCAATCATATCCACAAGGGTGCGGGCATAGGACAGGCGGTTTGCATCGCCCACGATTTTTATGGCAGCTTCATCACAAGCCAGCTCACAATCCGTTCGGGACAGGCTTGCGGCAGCCCACACCAGTGGATTCCACCACCAGACAGCAAGGCAGACACCCCTTAATAACGACCATAAATGATCCCAGTGACGATAATGACAAAGCTCATGGATCAAAACATGCTCTGTCACGGAGGGTGTTTGAGCCGCTTTGGAAGTAAAATAAACTGCCGGGCGGAACAGGCCGTACAGGCAGGGAGACGCTATGGAACCGGTTGTATAAACAGGAAGCTTGAAGCCCTCACTGTTTAATAGTGTTCGATCCTTCCGAAGCCTTAAATAAAAACGAAGATTAGAGGCAGCAAGCCAGAAGCCAGCCAGAATACTTCCGGATAACCAGATAACAGGGCCTGCTTTTTTAAGAATCCCGGCTAACCCGGCATAAGGAGTGGTGGAACGATTTAAAGCATTGGGAGGAGGTGTTTCGCCTGTGTCTTGAGTACCGTCTTCAAAATCCTGTGTGGCAACAGGCGGAGGAATGAGCGCATTGTCGGAATAGTTGTCTCTCAGCGAAAGGGATTGGTTAAGCCCGGCGCTGTCCATGGCGTTTAAAAGGCTTAAGGGACTTTCAAAAATGAAAAAGGGAGTTAATAGCCTTAGAAGTGCAAGACCCCAAAGTGCATACTGCATGCGGCGGCTGATTTTACCGTAGAACAAAAAACGAACAGCAATAACCAATACGATAAGCACACTGGAGGCAAAGATTGCTGGAATCATTTTGAAGCCTCCTTTTCTGCCTCCCTGAGGATGGCGTAGAGTTCGTCAATATCCTGTCTTGTCAGTGCCTTCTGACCGGCCATGGAGGCCACCATCATGCCCAGGCTGCCTTCGTAGACCTTCTCCAGAAAGCTCTCCGTTTCATAAGAGGCGGCTTCATCCTTAGTGAGAACAGGATAATAAAGCTTTCGCCGCTCGTTGTCCTCATAGCGTACAACGCCTTTATCAACCATCCGTGAAAGCATCATAAAAATGGTGCCCTTTGTCCAGCCCGTATCCTCCTTAAGCAGAGAAACAAGCTGTGAAACCGTATGGGGAGCTTCCTTCCAAAGAAGGTTCATAAGCTTCCATTCACCATCCGAAAGAGTTTTAGGTAACTGCATGAGAGGTTTCCTCCGAAGAAGATAACAGATGTTATCCTTGTGTTGCTATGAGTATAGCAAGAAGGTTGACAAATGTCAACCGTGAATGTCGTTCTCCTTCGGGGTAATTGTACATGAAGTTCAAGCCTTATGAAAAAGCGGGATTGGCAATGGTTCGCTCTACGGGGCCGGAAGGAAAGCAGCATGGTTTTTCTGCTATATAGTGTAAAAAACAGGATTTATCCGGGCAAGAGGTTTCACGACAGAGGCCCGGAATGTTATAATAGATTATCCCACAAGCGTTTTCACGGGGAGGTATTCCATGGAGTTTAAAAGTGAGCGGCTGCTGTTTCGTGAGCTTACTCAAAAGGATTTTAAGCAGGTATACGCCATTTTTTCAAATGAAGAAATTATGAAGTTCGCCCTGCTTGACGCCTATAAGGAAGAAGCGGACTTTCTTCCTTATTTTAATCAGATACTCGAAAACAATACCCTGTCCCAAACAAGGAGAGCCTATGAGTTCGGCATTTTTTCCTTGCAGGACGGGCATTTTGCAGGCTTTGGCGACATTGAAATTCATTGCAGGGGAGCCTATGGCGGAAGCGGCGAAATCGGCTATTTTCTGGCTCGGGACGCCTGGGGAAGGGGCTATGCTACCGAAATAGCCCGGACACTTTTGGATTACTCCTTTGACAAGCTTAAGCTTCACCGTGTGACAGCCAGGTGCAATGCCTTAAACAGCCGGTCGGAGCGGGTGATGCAAAAAGCAGGAATGCATAAGGAAGGTGAGCTTAAGAAGGAGCGCTTTAAAAATGGTCGGTGGGAAAACGAGCTATGTTATGCGGTTCTTTATGAAGAATGGAAGGAAGCCCGGGCTTTCCGGGAAAAAGGGCAGTGGATTACCTGAGAAGAGGCAGGCTGCCGGTAAGCTTATTTACCTTTTTTTTACTTCCGTACAAAAGCAGGCCTAAATAGGAAAATGAGCTTTCCTCGGCGGCTCCGGCTTGCGTCATGTAATCCTCATACTGCTTGCAGGCTTGAGCGATATCCGAGAAATCCACTACCGTCATGTCCTCAAAGCCCTGGCCGTACAAAGCGGTTCGGAGCCTTCGAAGACAGTCTCTGTCGCCTTTAAGTATAGGCACGGGCTGCTTGACAATGCCCTTATGGGCGAGGCCCGACCCGTCTGTAATGTCCGGACCGATGTATTCGGGGGCGAGATGCCCGAGGGATATTCCCAAAATAGCTGCCGTGTTGACAAGAAGTCCGGCAGGAAGCGTTTCATCTACTACCAAAACGCATTTCTTTTCTTCAAGCATGAATGTCATCCTCCTTATCCAATATAGCTTGGCTTGCCTGCCCATGGGATTTTCGGGGTGAGGCTTCGCCGGTGAAAATGCGCATGTACTGCCGCGGGGTCAGGCCGATAAGCTTTTTAAAATAATTGGTGAAGTGGCTTTGATCGCTGAAGCCTGTGGCCAGAGCGGCCTGGGCCGGAGTAACACCCTGTTCCAGGAGCTTTTTTGCATTACCGATGCGGATGGTTTGAAGATAGCTGTAAGGCGAGATTCCCTTTGCCCGGGTGAAGGACCTGAGAAAATGGTATTTGCTCATATTGGCCAGCCTGCTGAGCTCATCAAGGGTAATGGCACCGCTGTAACGGGACTCTAAAAAATCGCACACCGGCTGGAAATAGGGCTGGGGTTCCTGTAAAGCGTTACCGGGAAAGCTGCCGCCATGTTCCGCAAGTAGCTGACCGATAAAGAACAGGTAGAGCTCTTCCTTTATAAAGTCCGTTTCACCATGGCAAATCATGCGAAAAAGCTCCTTTAAGGTACCGGCAAGCTCGCTGCGGTAAAGCACGGCCTCTGAAAAGCAGGGGTAATAACCGCAGCCCGTAATTTCGGATGCGGTTTGATACATAACCTGGGGCTGAATATTAAGGCATCTGTAATCTAGTGTTTTGCCGTCGATTTGTTCACAGGAGTGGACATCCCGGGGATTAAACAGGGTGATATCCCCGGGGTTTATAATATACTCCTGCTGCCTGCATTCCAGGTAGCGCTGACCGGCTTCAATGAAGCCGATAACATAATAATCATGAAAGTGGCTGGGGAATTTCTGCATGATGCCTTCAAAGCGATAGGCCTCTATTTGCAGTTCCTCATCAAACCAGACTGTTCTTTTTTCCTTAGACATATTGCTTTTGTTGCCTCCTTTTTAAGGAACAGGGAAGGAGTAAGCTCTTATAAAGCATACCCTAAAATAAAAGGAGGCGCTTGAAAAATATTGCTCATATGACAGGTAGCGCTTACATGGGGCTTTTTAAGGCCAGACCTCTTCGGCAAGCTCCTTAATAAAAAGAAGCTTTTTCCATTGCTCCTCCTCCGAAAGAATATTTCCTTCCTCAGTGGAGGCAAAGCCGCATTGAGGGCTCAGGCAAAGGCGTTCCAGGGGGATGTATTGGGAGGCTTCCCGTATACGGGACAGGATCTGTGCTTTATCCTCTAAAACACCTGTTTTGGAGGAAATAAGGCCAAGGACAACCAGCTTTTCACCGGATACCTCCTTAAGAGGGGTGAAATCTCCGGCTCTGTCCGTATCGTATTCCAGGTAGTAGGCGGAAACGTTCTCCTGGCCCAAAAGATTTTTTGCCACAGGCTCATAACCGCCGGAGGTGGCCCAGGTGGAGTGGTAATTACCCCGGCACACATGGGTGGTAACGGTGAGATCGGAGGGAAGATTGGCAATAGCGTCATTGTTCAGTCGAAGATAGAGCTTTTGCAGATCCTCCGCCGAATAGCCGTCCCCTGCCATGTTAGACCAGAAGCGCTCATCGCAGAGCATGCCCCAGGTGCAGTCGTCCAGCTGGATATTGCGGCAGCCCAGCTCATAAAAGGCCAGAATGGCTTTATGATAGGCTTCGGAGATATCCTTGTACAATTCCTCCCGATCCGTATAAAACCGGGCGATTTCCTTTTCATTAACGCCACGGACCAGCTCGGCCAAAAACTGGGCTGGGGCCGGGAGGGTCTGGCGGGCAAGAACATCCTCTCCCGCTGTGTTTTTTAGAAAACGGTAATGGTCCAAAAAGGGATGGCCGGTAAAACGGATTTTGCCTGACAGCCGGGCAGAATCCGCACGGGTTTCCTCACCGTGAAAGAAATAGCCGTGCTCCATCAGCACATGCTCCACACCGTCAAAGCCCCAGAAAAAATCCAGATGCCAGTAGCTTCTGCGAAATTCCCCGTCAGTTACGGCTTTCAGCCCAATGGCCTTTTGCTTGGCTACAAGCTTTGTTATTTCCTCGTCCTCAATTTGGG
>JAEXPO010000010.1 GCA_023446675.1 Bacillota bacterium
GTGCTATCCGGGAAATGGCAGCTAAAACCAATGGCTTGGATACCTTTTTTGCGCCAACCAACGAGCTCGCATTAAGCCGTTTATCAAAACAAATGATAGCTATGTTCGTACCTTTGCTATCTGAGATACTGGAGGAGGGGAGGAGCAAGGGCCTGCTATCTATTGAAAGCTCCGCATTTTATGCCAATTTCATTGTACATGGCTCACTAGGAGCTTTAAACAGCGGAAGCCAGGCGGCAAGAACAAACATTTCCGCAAACCTGGATTATCTTCCCGGTATTGTTGCCAACACTCTGGGTTTGAACAAGGAAATATTTATAAATCAAAAATAATCGACATAAAGGGGAGCAAACCATGGAAATAAATGAAAACTGCCCATGTCCGAAAAAGAAATGTGAATGTTTCCGGCGTTGTGATTTATGCAGGCAACGTCATGCACAAAAGAAAGCTTTGCCCTATTGCGAAAGAAAAAAAGGACTATTACACCGAAAAGGATAAGAAATCCGGATAATTAAAGTAAGGGTATTGTCTCTGGCAATTTAGGAGCAATGCTCTTTTTTTGTTAAAACGTAAAGGAAACTTGACAATTAAGGGGCAGCATGATATTTTATAAATGTAAAGGAAACTTGACGAAAGGAGAGGATAAGCTTGAACAATAAAGTTGAAAAATTGAGAAAGGAGAGGGGCTTAAATCAGGAAGACCTTTCGAAGGCACTTAAAGTATCAAGGCAAACAATCAGTGCTATAGAAAATGGCAAGTATAATCCTTCACTGGATTTGGCTTTTACAATATCTGAATTTTTCGGACTGAGAATTGAGGAAATCTTCTTTCCCGGTAAAGGAGGCGAGCAGAATGAAGAAAAATAATTTGTATATGGGATTGCTCTATATGGCACTGGGTGCCGTGTGTCTGGTATTTGCACTTAATACGGAAAACGCGTTTGCCAGCTTGTTGTTTGCGTTTTCGGGCTCCGGGCTGATTGGAGGCCTGACCTCTGTTTGGAAGTATTTTTATTGGTCGGCACCAAAACGAAAGCATGCCTATGAGGAAAGGCTGGAGGAAGAGCAGATTAATCTCAAGGATGAGCTCAAGGAAAGCCTGAGAAATCGGTCAGGCCGCATTGCGTACATTATCACACTTTTGGTTATTGGACTTTCGATTATAGTATTTTCAGCCTTTGGTTCATTGGGTGCGCTTGATACAAAGCTGCTGGTTCTTTATCTTAGTATACTTTGGATTTTTATGTATGCCATAGGCATTATTGTATACCGCGTTCTTATGAAGAAATACCAGTAAGTCGATGTACCTTCATGACGGGACTGGGAATGGCAATTTCACAGATTTTGGAACTGGAGTCCTACAACCAACTGGCGGTAAATGCGCTTTTTCTTTTAATTTCTATTGCCATCGGTCTTACTATCATGAAGAAATCCCGGCTTTCTCTTTCTGAATACGGGTTTAGCAACGGTATCAAGCTCTCCAGCTCTAAAATGGGCTGGTATATACCGCTCATTGTGATGGACTTGCTTCCCTTTGCTGTTGGCCTTAATAGAGAGATTTCAGCATCCCAATACATTCTTTTATTGCTTTTTACAGTTGCCGTTGGTTTTGCTAGCCTTAAAATTTATGAGCGTCAAGGGGCAGAAAGAAGTAAGTAAAGCTGATAGCAGGCAGAGCGCGCGAAAGCGTTTTAGCCATATTTGCTTACGCAAAGGGCTGTCAATCAGCTTTCCTCCGGGGATAAAAGCCTTACCTGCCCGTTGTCTCCATCCACCAGAATTTTCTGTCCGTCCGTCAGTAATTTTGTAGCGTTGCCGCAGCCCAAAACGGCAGGAATATTGAATTCCCGGGCCACAATAGCGCTATGTGACAAAGGCCCGCCGGTATCGGACACCACCCCGCCGGCAATAAGAAACAGCGGGGTCCATACCGGGTCGGTATATTTGCATACCAGAATGTCCCCCTTCTTAAGCTTGCCGAACTCGGTAATATCGTTTACAAGGCATACCTTGCCTTCTGCCCTGCCCGTATTGCCGGAGATGCCTTTCAAGGCATTCTTTTCCACAGGAGCCGACTGGGCTTCCATTCTGTTCCACATGGCCTGATTTTTAACCCTGGCCCTTTTCCTTATTTTGATTTTGCTTTTATACTCCGTTTTATCGGTTGTGTTACCCATCCTATAGACTTCATTTAAGGTTAAGTACAGAACATCCTCAACGTCCGGGAAAAGGTCAGGGTTCCGATTTGCCAATTCCTTCACAATCCTGCGGCTAAGTCCGTAACACCGCTCCAGAAAATAGAGGCTTTCTTCACGGTTTTGATGGTATATGCGAAATTCTTCTATTCTTTTGATAAGCTTTTGGGACACGCGGGGGCTAAAAGTACTGTTGATCCGCTGGAGGATGGCATCATATTTGCTTCGGTCAGCTCTGGAATGGGAGCTGTCCGCGGCCACACGGAGGAGGGAGAGAAAAGGACGTTTGTCCTCATTCCAGGAGGATGCGCTGAAGGCGAGATAACTGTTTGTGGATTTCCAGCCATACTCCTTAAGTATCTGACGGTAGCACGAGCCGAATTCCCTGTACCTGGCGGCCAGATGAGACAGGCGGTCCCGGGGATCCTCCTTGTCCGAAATTTCCCCAATGGCATCTCTGAGGGCAGGCTCCCGGTTTACGAGCTTACCCAGCTCCTCCAATGCCATATTCATATCCCATGTTTTGTAATGAAGGCCGCTTAAAAGATCATATTGGGATACGGCGGGCGTGAGGCGCTTTAAATGAAAGCGTATGAATAGCCCTGATAAAAAGCTGGGATAAATATTGTACCGAAACCGGACATATATGATTTTATCCCCAATAGCCATAAGCTCCTGAAGCTTTTCAATCAATTTTTCCGAGGTCAGCCCATCAAAAGCGCAGGCTTCCATTTCCTCAAGCTGAAGGCTTGCCGGATGCCATACCTTCTTTGTCTCCGATATGTTTTTATGAAGATTACCGTACTGCCCAATGCGAAAGGGCAGAAGAAGAACAAGGGGAGTCACCTTTATGGTGGGTGCGTAAACCTCCATTTCACCCGTATCCTTCAAAAGAAGGGTATCCCCCTGGGGCATTCTTATACCAAGCTCTTCAATGGTTATCCGCTTGCCCTCCATCACAGCCTGAAAGGGTGCTAAATCCAGGGGAAACGGGGGAGCGGGACAATGCTCTATGAGGTTGTTCATCATCATGCGCTCCCGTTTGTTTTGCTTTTTTATAGCTTCGGAGGATTTTCCTTCCCCCGTGCCTTTCAATGTGGTTATGCCTCTGGACTGAAGAATAAAGAGGGTATTGCCACGAAAAGCCCACTCAATATCCTGGGGGGTGCCGTAATGCGCTTCTATTTTTTTTGCCATGGCTGCAAGTGCCTGCAGCTGCTTATGGGAAAGGCAGAGGCGGCGTCTTAGTTTGACATTGTTTGGCCTTTGCCGGGTACCGCCCTCATTTTCATACACTATGGAGAATTCCATGCTCCCCAGTGTTCTTTCTTTCATAAGGCCTTTTTCCTTGTCCCAGAGAAAGGTATCCGGGGTTACCC
>JAEXPO010000028.1 GCA_023446675.1 Bacillota bacterium
TGAATCGGCCAGCTCCTCGCTGTTCCAGCGGTCTCCCATATAGATAAAAGCTTGTGCGTCTTTGTCGGCAAGAAAAACACAGGTGCTCTGCGAATCAAACGTCGTTCCTCCCACATCTTCAACACAGGGATTCCCGTTATCCTCCCAGACGCCCAGCATCTCCGACGCCGTAAACATTCGGGCGGGATTGGGATTCCAGCCCGTGCAGCCGGAGGTCATCATGTAGTATTTTCCGTCCCTTTTAAATACCGCAGGCGCCTCTCTCTGGGCTCCGGGAAAAATACGTATGTAGTCCTGACCGTAAACAGCCTTTTCCGGCTCCGCTGACAGATAGGTATAGGCCGCGTTGAGCTTTGAAATATAAAGTGTAAGATTTTCCTCGCTTGAATAAATAATATACGCGGTATTGTCTTCATCCAGAAAGAGGTTCATATCCCTTGCCATTCCCCTGCTCTGGGGGTACATATCCTCCTGATCCGCCGGGCATGTATTGAGACGGTATCTGTCAATAAAACGGAACGGCCCGTTTGGCGAATCGCTGACCGCCACCCCCGCCGACGCGGCGGCATAGCTTGAATCGCTGGCTTCGGTGGGGCCGTCGGCGTGAAACCAGATGATATACTGCCCGGTCAATTCATTGTAGAGCATTTTAGGCCGTTCAATAATGGCGGTCGAATCATTTATGCCTTGATAGACTCTGTCCAGCTGCTCCTTTGTGTACCCCTCATAAAGACTGATAAAATACGTATCAGTCTCCAGCTGCTCCCTGGAAGATACATTGCGCATAACAACCCCCTCGAAGGTCCAGTTATAAAGATCCTCCGAGCTGTAGGCAGTAATCCCACCCCGGTTGCCCAAGGTTTTATCCTCACCTATCCACCACCATTTTTCCTGCTTTTCCCCAGTGTCCTTGTTCTCAACAACAAGGCGCTGCACCTGGCCGCCGTGGGCCTGAATAATGTTATTCTCCGTGTCCCGCCAAACCTGTCCGGGACGAAAGGAATTGTAAACAGGTCTTTCTTCCAATTGTTCAAAAGCTCCCTTCAGTAAAATAAATGCCTTTTTATACTGTTCCTGCTCCCCATAGGCCAAAGCAGCAACCGTTCGTGCTTCCTCCAGAGCATCACGGAGGGCCTGCTCTGAAGCCGCAGTGTACGCTTCAGCTCCTGCTCCAGCCGTCTCCACCCTATCTATCAGACAATCCAGCAGCGGTTTGTCGTAATCGGGGATCTTTCTGACAATAAGATAGCTCAGAATGGGATCCTTCATAACCTCATCGCCGCTGGTGGGGTTAAAAACCAGCAAATTAAGCTCCCCATCGGTAACCTGTGTGGTAAAAACCGTTTCCGTCAGACGGTATTTTAAAATCATCCGATCGCTTACGGTGATTTCGCCCTCCGCCTCCACTGAAACAGGCCTTGCGCTGAAGGGATTGTCAAATCCGCAGAGAATTTCATATCCGCCCTCCGGTAAAGAAAAGGAATAATAGAAGCCTGTGGCTTCGGGATCAATAGCGGTGCCTTCCTTTATGGCCCATTTGGCGCCGGTTAATTCCGGGCTCAAGGTATCTCCCAGCCTTTCATAATAGGGCTTACCGACATAGCCCCACTTACTTCCCGTCTTTGTATCTTCACCAAAAGCTTGATCCGTCACCGATTGATAAAGCCCCAGATTATTCCCCTGAGCCGTTTCCCATATGTTTTTCGTTCCACAGTTCACACTGTAGAGGATAAAATCGTTGTCTATGAGCTCTCTAAGCTCAAATCCAACAGCCTCAGACGCCGCACCAGGTTCATTCATTGCAGGTGTATCAGCTGCGGGCGTTCTCCTGTCGCATAGCTTAACTCCTGCCACTATGACAAACGAGGCCACAATTCCGCAGCACACAAAAAAAGACAGCTCTTTCCTTGTCATTCCAAGCCTGACCCTTTCTCATATATGAAATATATTATGACAAACCATATAAGGTTATGCAATCGATTTCAGGTAGAAATATTATCAATATTATTGTTTAATATGCACAAATCTATAGTTCAAGACATCGATTTCATAAATTATAACTACAAATTTATTTGCAATCAGAAATTGAACTAAGCTATTTACATTTTCATTTTAATAAAAATTTATTATATATAGTTATATATTATGAATTGATTCTTAAATAATGAAATATTAAGCAATTAATCTATCCTTGAAACCCTTATAAAAGCTGAGGCATTTCACATAATTGCCTTAATGGCTATAATGGCATAGATGCTATAATATATATTATGTAAATAATGGCTATAATTTCTTCTTGACCCTGACGTGACGTTAGGGTTTATGCTGTTTCATGAGGAGGTTTGATTATGGCGTTCACCATTAACAAGATTGCGCAGCTTGCAGGTGTAACCATTCGCACGCTGAGGTATTACGACAAAATTGGCCTTTTGTTGCCCTCTGCACGCTCGGAGGCGGGCTACAGGCTCTATTCCAGAGAAGATATTCTCAGCTTGCAGCAAATTCTCTTTTACCGCGAGCTGGACTTTCCTCTCTCCGAAATAGGAAAGCTCCTTAAGAACCCGGCCTATGACAGAGAAGCCGCGCTGAAAATGCAATACACTTCCCTCGAGGGTAAGGCAAAGCATTATCACAGGCTGGCAGAGCTCGCGAGAAATACGCTAAACAGTTTGGAAGGAGAAAGGATTATGAAGGATCAGGAACTGCTTGACGGTTTCAGTTATGATGCCATGATGGCTCATCAGAAGCAATACGAAAAAGAAGCAAAAAACCGGTGGGGCAATACGGAGGCCTATAAACAATCCGGGGAAAGGACGGCAGCCATGTCAAAGGCAGACTGGGAGGATTTAGGAGGTCAGCAGGAGGAAGCCCTGGAGAAGCTTGTCGCTCTTTACAAGGAGGGTGCCGCCTTCCAGGATCCACGGGTGCAGACATTGGTGAAAGAAGCC
>JAEXPO010000116.1 GCA_023446675.1 Bacillota bacterium
GTGCGTACGTGTGTCGGCGCAGGCGCCTGTGAGGGAGTTCCAGTTTGGTCATTCACAGCACCTTCCTGTGAGCCACAGCCCGCCAGAAGCGCAACGGCTAATGTGATTGCAGTTATAAGCCCTAACCCTTTTTGTCGTAACAACATGCAAAAGTCCTCCTCTATTTTGTTATAAGTTTTATTTGACGGGATTTCAACCCCAATCAAACCCTTTTGTGGAGCTTAACAGCCTATCCCTTGATTGCCCCCACCATGACGCCCTTAACGAAATGCTTCTGGAGAAAGGGATACAGGCACAAAATGGGGAATGTTGCAATAACCATCGTTGTATATTTAATCCCCTCGCCTATCATTTCCTGATCCGATATGGCCCCTCCCGACATTTCCTGGGTAGAGCTTTGAATCAGTATCTCACGGAGAATAATTTGCAGGGGATATTTGGATCTCTTGGACAGATAGAGTAGGGCGGAAAACCAGCTGTTCCAGTGTCCCACTCCGTAGAAAAGCGTCATAACCGCCAGTATGGACGAGGACAGGGGCAATATGATTTGCAGGAATATTCTAAGGTCACTGGCCCCGTCAATGAAGGCCGACTCCTGCAGCTCAAGGGGGATAGTGTTTTGAAAGAACGTTCTCATAATGATTAGGTTCCATGTACTCACCGCACCTGGAAGAATAAGGGCCCACATGCTGTTGATTAGGCCCAGCTGCTTTACAAGCAGGTATCCCGGAATCATACCCCCTCCAAAGAACATGGTTATCATAAACAGAATCATAAAAAAGTTCCTGCCAAACATATCCCTTCTGGAAAGGGGATACGCACCCATTGCCGTCAGAGAAACATTGACCAGGGTACCCACCGTTGTGTAAATAAGGGTATTCCGGTAGCTCCCCCATATTTCACTGTTTTTAAATACCATCTTATAGAGTGACAGTGTGGGGTTGACGGGGAACAGGTTAACCTTTCCCTTAAGCACCGCCACCGGATCACTGAAAGAGCTGCTGACAATAAGGAGTACCGGATAGGCCACCGAAACACACGCCAAAAGCAAAAAGAGTATAATCCCTATTTCAAAAAGCCTGTCACTTTTACTTTCCTTAACCATACTTTACGCCTCCTTTACCACAAACTTGTGTCGCTGACCTTTTTACTGATCGTATTGAAGGTTATCAGCATAACAAGATTAATAACCGAATTGAACAGGCCCACAGCCGTTGAAAAGCTGAATTCACCGCCCTGTATACCTCTTCTGTACACATAGGTGGAAATAACGTCAGCCGTCTCATAGGTAATTGGATTATACATCAGCATGATTTTCTCAAAGCCCACGCTGAAAAGACTGCCCATGCGGAGAATAAGCATGATAATGACGGTGGGAATAACTGATGGGATGGTTATTTTTAACAACCTCTGCCAACGGCTGGCCCCGTCTACAATGGCCGATTCATAGAGACAGGGGTCAATCCCGGCAATTGCCGCCAGGTAAATAATGCATCCCCAACCGGCTTCCTGCCATATGCCTGAAAAAACATAGATGGTTTTAAACCATTTGGGTTCGGCCAGAAAATGAATGCTTTCGCCGCCAAGGGCCGTAAGGATGACATTTACCATGCCGTTTCTGGGCGACAGAAAGGATATAAGCATTCCCACCACAACAACCAGGGATATAAAATGCGGTATGTACACAATAGTCTGAATGGCTCTTTTCAGTGGATTAAGACGTACCTCGTTAATCATAAGGGCAAGGATAATGGGCGCTGGGAAGCCTACCACGAGGGCATATAAGTTAAGGATCAGGGTATTTGATAGTAATCTTTTTAAATAAACGGAGGAGAAAAACTGCTGAAAGTACTTGAAACCTGCCCAGGGACTATCCCAGACTCCTAAAAAAGGGTTAAAATCCTTAAAAGCAATTTGGATTCCGTAAAGGGGAAAGTAGTGAAAAAGAATATAGTATAGCACCACCGGGGCTATCAACAAGTAAAGATATCGGCTTCTATACAGATTTTTTAGCGTTGCATATTTCATGCATGCTGCACCTGCCTTTCTCTACGGCATACTATAGCATCGCCCTCCCATAGCCGTAAATGGCGAATCATTTCACATGTACAAAATATGTTTTGAAGCCTGGAACCCTTGAAAAAAGAGGATTTCCGATTTAACCATGTACAAATGATTCACATGTGCAAAATCTATCCCGAGTCTTCCTTTCTGCCTTTTCCAAGGCTTTCCCAGTATTTTGGACTGAAACAAAAAAAAGCCGCCTGAAAGAGGCAAGCTTCTTTAATTTAATTTCCTTAAGGATTCGATTATTTGCTAATTACCTTTTGGGCAGTACATTTCCCTATAGCGCCCGGGGGTGATGCCTTCATATTTTCTGAAAACGCGGATTAGGCTGTGATTGTCGATATAGCCGCATAGCATGGCAATTTCATTAATGGTTTTCTGGGAATTCGTCAACAAATGCTTTACCTTCACCAGCCTCAGGGTATGCAGATAGTCTATAAAATTCATTTCCGTCCGGCTTTTGAAAAACCGGCTCAGATAGGACTGCGACACGGAGAATCTATCGGCCAGATAGCTTAAGGACAGATTGACTTCAAAGCAGTTGCTTTTAACAAAGGCAAGAATATCATTATTTAACGTACCGGCTTCATATTCACTGTTTCTTTTTATATAGCCGCATATATCCTCATAAAAGCCGACGGTTTTATCGTAGACCTCCTGCAGTGTTCTGCATTTGAGCAGATCCTGGAGAATATTAGAGCTTCGCATCATCTCGCTGTAATCCTCAATATCGAATTCTGCCAGGGATTTCATGGCTGTGTTAATAATATCAAAATAAATGCACTGTGCCATATTGACGGACACGGGACTGTTAGTAATTTTTACGATAATATCCCCCAGAATGGACTGGATTTCACTAAAGTCGCCCTTTTTCAGGCATTCAAAGATTCTCTGTTCGTGCTGCAAGGTATAAAAATACCTCACAGTAGAGCCGGTGGAAATATTATCAAAATGAATGACGGAATTGTTTCCCTTAACAATCTTGTATTCTACCGCTGACTGAGCTTCTATGTACGATTTGGCCAAATCAGTCAAATTCTTATAGACCTTGCCGATGCCCACAGTCACTGTAAATTCAAAGTTTTTGTGAAAAAAATCACGGGTTGTATCCCCTAGAACCTTCAGAACCTCCTTACAATTAACCTTCGTACCGCTAAAATCAACGACCAGGGCTATCCTGTCGCTGCTCATATCCACGGTATACCCTTTTGCGAAGGATTCACAAAGCTCCGCGGCAACATTGGAAACGGAAAAGCGATAAAGGCTCAGCAAAGATTCGTTATTTTCCTGGAGAAGTCTCTCTGAATTATCAATATTAATCACCATGGCAGCAAATTGCTCTGAACCGAACTGCACTCCTGTAAATTCCGCAATATCAAATACCGCTCCCGGATCCGAAAACTCCCCCTTAAGTATGCGCCTGAGGAAATCCGCCTGTACAACGGGCTTGTATTGATTCATGCTGTTTTGGAGAAGCTTGTCCTTGCTTATGATTTTTGACATGGCATTTTCAATCATATCAAGCTCGTGCTTGAACCTGCCCTCCGGCTTAACTTCATCGGCTGCATGACTGGTAAGAAGCGCCGCTACCTTTTTAATTGGATTATAGTGGTTATATGAAAAATAATATGCCAGGACCAAACCAATTACTATGGAAAGGAACAGAAGGCCCCATATCCAGCCTCTTATTGCATTAACCCCTGCCATAAGGCTTTTGGCATCCAGAATGGCAATGCAGGACCATCTGGTTTCTTCGGACTGGTTGTAGGAAATGATTTTATTTTCACCGTTAACCTTCTTTGAATAGACCCCTTCCTTATCATCGCCCATGAGCGCCGATAGAACCTCTGCTTCCAATGGGCCGCTGTTGTTGTTCGTTATGTAATTAACAATATTCTTATCATAGTCCAGAATATACATCGAGCCGTCGTAGCTGCCCAGGATATTCTTCATAAAGGCCATTATGGAGCTGGTATCCATGGTAATCATCAGCGTGGCGTTATAATTGGGCTCGTAAACCGGCAAGGGCTTAAGGTATATCAACTGCTCCTTAACCGTGTTGCCCATGCGAACCTGCACCGTTCTTACCTGTTCTGCCTGCACAGTATTCATTAGCTCCCGGATATCCTGGGCGGAAGCGTTAACCGGTGTAAAAACCTGTGAGAAGAAAATCGAGAAATTATATTTACTCTCTGAGCTGACAATGGTATCCGAATCACGGTAGTAAACATATGTATTGTCAATATATGCATTCAACAGCTTGATATTTTTAATCTGTCCAATAATTTTATAAAACTCAAATTCCGTAAGCCTGTTTATGTTCTGCATAAACAAAGAAGGCTCAATCTCGCTGTTCTTGGATATTTGCAGCGTGATATTGCGGAATTCCTTAATACGCATATTAATATTATCGATAGTCTGCTTAGTGGAAGCAAGGGTGGTGCTCTCCACCTCTTTATAAAGCGTTTCATTAAAATTGCGGTAAATGAATATACCGACAACAAAGAACGGTATCAAAAGAATAACAATATAGGACAAAACAAATCGGGTAAAAAGTGCAAAATTTCTCTGGCTTAAGGCATCCCTTATAAAGTACCTTTTGAGCATGGAAATATCTCCTTTATTTTAAGCGGTTTATAATATTGGGGCGGGAAAAGGAAAGGTATAGACTAATGAAAAAAACGATACCCCTTTTGAGATGATAGGATAAAAAATCAAGTGTCCCGGATAAAACTTTGCCTGTTTCTATTTTACATGATTAAGATGTGAACTTAAAAGACTAACCTTAAAAATTCTGCCTTTTTTCTAAAAAAAGCTCCCGTTAGACAATGAATCAAACTTAACCTGTTCTTTTTTTATTCCCATTCTATTGACTATGGCACTTTTTCCGGTTCGCATCCCGAAACCCCATATAAAAACAGATCCAGAAGCTCCTCATAGAGTTTTGCTTTGGCCTGGGAGTCAGAAACCGCTTCCAGCTTATTCATTGCGCCTTCTCCATAAATGCTTAAATAGAATAGCAAGGCTTCCTTTGAATAGCGTTTATTGAAATAACCCTGTTCAATACCTTCTTTAATAAAGCTCAGCATGTGAGGTATCAGCTTTTTCTCATAATCAAGCGCGATCTCTCTGTATTTACTGCTTATAAGGCTGTCCCAAAATACGGTTGAGGAGGTGCTCTTTTTTTTCATAGGCTCAAAAAAAGCCTGTTTTACCTTTTCTTTAAAAGATAACTCACTGTGTATAGCCTCCATAAAATCCTGGAGCAGCTTCTCATAATAAAACGTGACGGCGCAGCAGGCCAGGTTATCCTTGCTTTGAAAATAATTGTAGATGCTAACCTGGGACACACCGGCTTTTTCCGCAATATCGGAAATGCTTACCTTTTCCATGCCCCTCTCACAGTACAGCTCAACAACTGCTTCCAATATGATATTTTTCTTTTCCTGAGTTCTTTTTTCAAACCCGTTCATTGTTTACCACCCATAAAC
>JAEXPO010000371.1 GCA_023446675.1 Bacillota bacterium
ACGACAACCTTATCTATGGCACCGCCCATGTCGTGGACGCCTTCCACCTTTGAGCCCGAAAGGGTCATTGCCTCGGCATAATCACGGGCATCCACGCTGATATCAACAAAATCCTTCAACCATCCGATGGTCGTTTTCATAGTTCAATCTCATTCCTTTCCGGTAATATAGACGTTTAATCTAAAGCCCGGGGGTGTCAAACCCCCTCCTTTTTAGCCGGATTTGCTTTCGCAAAGGGCTGCCAATCAGAACTGCTTCAGAAAACGGACATCGTTTTCAAAAAGAAGCCGGAGGTCTTCAATACCGTAGCGACCCAGTGTAATGCGCTCCACACCCATACCAAAGGCAAAGCCGCTGTAAACCTCAGGATCAATGCCGCATTCCCTTAAAACATTGGGGTGAACCATGCCTGCGCCTAAAATTTCAACCCAGCCTTCACCCTTGCATATACGGCAGCCCGTACCTCCGCAGCCCCAGCAGGAGACATCCACCTCTGCGCTGGGCTCCGTGAACTGGAAGTGATGGGGACGCAGACGAATACGGGTTTTTTCCCCGAAAATGCCCTTGGCAAAATTTTGCAGCGTACCGATTAAATCGCCCATGGTAATGCCCTTATCCACCACAAGTCCTTCGATCTGTTGGAAGACGGGAGAATGGGTGGCATCCACCGCGTCGGAGCGGTAAACGCGGCCGGGGCAGATAATCCGGATGGGCGGCTTATGGGTTTTCATATGCCTTGCCTGTACAGGGGACGTATGGGTTCTTAAAAGCACATTGTCATTGATATAGAAGGTATCCTGAGTATCTCTGGCCGGATGATCCTTTGGAATGTTAAGGGCTTCAAAGTTATAGTAGTCCAGCTCCACCTCAGGCCCTTCCGCTATTTCAAAGCCCAGGCCCATGAAAATTTCCTTAGTCTCGTCAAGGACGATGGTGGTGGGATGCTTCTTACCTAAGAGGCGGCCTTTTCCGGGCATGGTGACATCCAGGGTTTCATTCTTGAGCCGGGCATTTTTCAGTGCATCGGCAAGCCTCTCTCTCGTCTCCCCAATACCGTTTTCAAGCGCATTGCGCACATCATTGGCCAATTGGCCGAACAAGGGCCTTTCCTCAGCCGAAAGCCCCCCCATGCCCTTCAGAATCTGAGTCAGCTCACCCTTCTTGCCAAGGTAGGCAACCCTGAAATCGTCCAACTCCCGAATATCCGTAATGGTTGCCAGCTTTTCCAGCGCTTTTTGCTTAATGCTTTCCAATTGCTGCTTCATCCGAATCAGTCTTCCTTTCCGTTTCCTCCCCAAAGTGTGATGGCTAATGGGGATTTTTAAACAATAAAAAAACGCTTCAAGTCACAGGACGAAGCGTTTATCGCGGTACCACCCATGTTCATGCTAAAAGAGAGGATCTCTTTCGGGCATGCACTCATTTGGCCTGTAACGGGGCTTACCGTCCGTCTCTACAAAAACCGCTGGGGTTTCTTCAAAACGGAAACTCCGGAGGGAAAATTCGCCTGGCGCGTTCATCCCGGTGCTTACAGCCGGTGACACCGGTTCTCTTCATGAAGAGGCGCAGGTTTAAAACTCCATCATTGCTTTTAAATATAAAGGACCATTACCGTTATTATAACCAAAAATCAAAGGGTGTTCAAGGCAGTCTTAAAACCACCGCAAAATTTATTTAAAATCAATTGTACAAAAAGCGGTTTTAATGCATGCAGCTAAATGGAAAAGTCATAATAGTTTAAATCCGGCTCATCAAGATTAAAGGGTGTTTCCTGGTAAACATAATAGTTAAGCCAATTTCCATACAGCAGATTGGCATGTCCCCTCCAGGTGACGACAGGCTCCTTTTTAGGATCGTCGTTTCTGAAATAGTTTTTGGGGAGAGCCATTTCCATCCCTTTATCCACATCCCGTATATATTCGCTGTACAGGGACAGGGGATCGTATTCGGAATGCCCCGTCACAAAAATTTGCCTGCCGTCCCTGGAAGCCGCCACATACACTCCGGCCTCTTCGGATTCAGAGAGAATAACTAAATCCTTAACCTTCTCGATATCTTCCTTCTTCACTTCCGTATGACGGGACTGAGGAACATAAAAAACATCGTCAAAGCCTCTGAAAAGCTTTACATACTTCTCGGTCACATGATGGGGGAATACACCGAAAAGCTTTTTTTCCAGCAGGTATTTGGGAATGCCGTAATGATAGTAAAGTCCGGCCTGTGCCCCCCAGCAGATATGATAGGTGGAAAAAACATTGGTTTTGCTCCACTCCATAACTTCCGTCAGTTCATCCCAGTAGGTAACCTCTTCAAAGGGCATCTGCTCAACGGGGGCTCCTGTTATAATAAGGCCGTCAAACCGCTGATTCCTAACTTCGTCAAAGGTCTTGTAGAAGGAGTTCAAATGCTCCTCCGGCGTGTTCCTGGAAGTATAGGATCGGGGATGCAGCAGCTGAATATCCACCTGTAGCGGTGAATTTCCCAAAAGTCTTAATATTTGAGTTTCCGTTACTATTTTTGTGGGCATGAGATTCATAA
>JAEXPO010000389.1 GCA_023446675.1 Bacillota bacterium
ACTAAAGCAAAGGGCTAAAACACTTATGCAAAAAACAGGGATTGCCGAGCTGGCAGAACGGGACATTGCCAAAGTCTCCGGGGGACAGCTGCAACGGGCGGGAATATGCCGCGGGCTTATGAGCAATCCGAAAATCCTCTTCGGCGACGAGCCGACGGGCGCACTGAATTCCCAGTCCGCCCGGGAGATTATGGATATCCTCTCCCAGGTTAACAAGGAGGGTACGGCCATCCTGCTGGTGACCCATGATGCAAAGGTAGCAGCACGGGCGGAACGCATCTTATTTATGCGGGACGGCCGCATCGTAAACGAGCTGTTCCTTGGTAAAACGGGGGCCAATGGCTGGGAGGAAAACTCCCGAAAAATAACGGAGAAAATGCAGGCTCTGGGAATTTAATTCTTTGAGACAACAACCGACTTTTTTATGGCTTCCAGGTTTGCTTTGTAGGCTCCGGATAAAATACGGACGTCCTGGCTGAAAACGAACCAGTCGGCCCCGCCGTTCCATTTGTCCTGAATATCACCGGGAGCATAGCCCGATGCAACGCCGCAGGGAAGGCCCTTTTGGTGGATGCTTATCTTATCCTTAAGCTCCGGCTTGGTATCAAAAAGGATGCCGTTTATTTCTTCGTAAAGAGCGGTATCCCCCCATACCATCATGGTTAGGGGAACAGGACCCGAGCCGAGGCGATCCGCTTCAGCCTGCTTAAGGGCATACCACACCTTGGGCTTTACCTGATGAGGAAGGCATAGGGTACGCCTTCGTAGGTCAGTACCGTATTGTAAATGCTGTCGATATTGTCGGCCCTGTAAGGCTCCATGTATTTGGAGACATCTGCGAAGACGCCCTGGGAGGCGAATTCGGGAAGAGCGGCATAATTGAGCCTCAGAATATCAGCCACCTTTTGGCCGGATACAAGGGAAAGGTGTATTTGCTTGGCTACATCGCCGTCAGGCACAAGGTAGACCTCAAAATCCACTTTATCCTTGTATTCGGGAAATGTCTCCAGGAATTTTTCATTGGCGATTTTATAACCCTCCGCATTCCCCCATATGGCCATGGTAAGGGTTTTCTTTTCTACAGGCGAATCCGGTGAGCTGCTGGCCTCCGGTGTACCGCTGACAGCTGCCGGCTGTGTTGGTGTTGGTGTTGGCGAAGCTGCTGTTTGACCGGTGCTGCCGCAGCCTGTAAAGGCAGAAACGGTTAAGCCCAGCGCTAATAACGCGGCTAAATGCTTTTTCATCTTCTTTCCTCCCTTAAATATTTCACACTCAAATGCTTTTAACGAAAGAACAATGATTGACATGTACAGCTGAATACAACTCCATTATAGGAGGCTTGCACCTACGCCACGACGCAACGATTTTTAGCTGTTCTTTAAGATCTTTTTGTTGGATTGGGTTCCACGTCAGGGAATCAAAGAAGATAAATTGGGTCATTGACAAAGTACAAAGAAAGATCTATGATAATAAAACATTTATACAGCATTCGTGATGAAGGGAAAAAGTAACCGTTGCAGACCGACAGAAAAAAGGCGTCACCGGCTGAGAGCGCTTTTAAGGAAACTGCCCCGGCGAACAGACATCCCTGAGCTGATTGGAAAAAAGCCTGACGCAGCGCAAAGCATGCACAGGCGAGTAAGACAATCCGTCCCTGCCGCGTTAAGGCAAACGAGCCGAATACTCTGTCCCGAAGCAGGGTGTTAATTGGGGTGGCACCGCGGGTTATGTCCCCGTCCCTTATACAATATTCCATATTTGGAATGCATTGCATAAGGGACGGGGCTTTTTGCATGCTTTCAGACTAAAAAGGTTTTTACACCCTACTTTTAATTTTATATCAGGTAATTAATAAAGGAAGGATATTGAAAATCATGGAAAGGATTCATTTACCGGAAGAAAATCATGAACCTCAAGCCCACATGCTCTCTTCACTGGAAGGCCAAAGCGTACGGCTTCATGGTGCCATTCATCAAATACGCATGATGAGCGGATTTGCTTTTGTCATTTTAAGAACTCGCCGGGATATCGTCCAATGCGTCTACACGGAAGGAGAAACAACAGGCGATTTTAAAAGCCTGGCAGAAGGCTCTACTGTTTTGGTGGACGGAATTGTCTTTTGTGATCCGCGGGTAACAAACGGAGCCGAGATCCGTCTTTCACACTTTGATATCCTCTCCTCGCCTTACGATGCCGTGCCTGTACGCATTAACCGAAAGCAGCTGGATGTTCCCCTGGATACTCAGCTCACCTACCGCCCCATAACGTTAAGAAATCAGAAGGAGCGGGCGGTATTTAAAATTCAGGAGGGCATTGCCAGAGGCTTTCGGGAGTATTTGCAGGAGCAGGAGTTTACGGAAATACGAACACCTAAAATTGTGTTTGCAGGAGCGGAAGGCGGCGCCAACATTTTTAAGCTGGATTATTTTGGAAAACAGGTTTACCTGGCTCAAAGCCCCCAGTTTTATAAGCAAACCATGGTGGGAGTATATGAGCGGGTATTTGAAATTGGCCCGGTTTACAGGGCGGAAAAGCACGACACCTCCAGGCATTTGAATGAATACATCAGCATGGATCTGGAAATGGGCTATATTGAAAGCTTTCAGGATATTATGCGTACGGAGGCGGGCGCCCTTCGCCATATCTTCGACCTATTGTCCCGTGACTACGGCCCTGAGCTTGCCCTTCATGGTGTGACGCTTCCCGTGGTTGAAGCTATCCCCTCCATTAAATTTATGAAGGCCAAGGAAATCATTGAGAAAATCTATAAGCGGCCCATAAAGGATTATCATGATTTTGAGCCGGAGGAAGAGCAACTCCTAGGAGACTACGCCAAAAAGGAATGGGGTTCTGAATTTGTATTCATCACCCATTATCCTTCAGAAAAAAGGCCCTTCTATGCCATGGACGATCCGAAGGATCCGGGCTACACATTAAGCTTTGATCTTTTATTTAACGGGCTGGAGGTAACCACCGGCGGTCAGCGGATACATGATTACAAGGAACAGGTGGAAAAAATGCTCAAACGTGGAATGGATCCTGCACATTTTGAATCCTATCTTATGATCCACAAGCACGGCATGCCGCCTCACGGCGGGCTGGGAGCGGGACTGGAACGCCTTACAATGAAGCTTTTAGGCTTTTCCAATTTGCGGCAGGCTGCCCTTTTTCCACGGGACACCCACCGTGTCACACCTTAAGAAATGCGGTAAAAGCAGTGACGATAAGCCTTTGGCTATCGCATTGCTTAAAATTTACCCTTGGGAAAAAGATAAGGGGGACATACCTGCCCCCCTTTCTCTCTTCATCCCTATTCATTCTAACTGTTTAGAAAATGTGTGAGATGTTGTTTGCCATTCTTCCGGCATAACGTGAAATGGTCTTTCCGGTTCTGCCCATTCTGCGTATGGACCGATTGACATTGAAATTATCCTCGGCAAGCATGGAGACAGCTGCACCCACCACTGCACCAATAATCATGCCTCCACTAAATCCTATTTTCATAAAAACCCTCCTGTCCTGTTGGGCCAGACATTTTTCCGGCCTTCAGCTGCTATTTAAACTTTGATTCATAAAGTATTATTCCAAAATAAAACCGTGATAATTCATTCTTTTCATGGTAAAATACGATATAAAACAGGAGGAATTTTGAAAATGGACGAAGCTTTAAAGGCATCCTTACATAAATTAGGACTTTCATTATCCAGTGTTCTTTTACCGGCTCCTCATGTTGATTTGGAAAAATGGGCGGTTGTCGCCTGCGATCAATACACCTCGCAGCATGAATACTGGAAGGATGCGGAAAATACCGTAAAAGACGCCCCCTCCACACTGGGACTCATTTTTCCCGAGGTTTATCTTGAAACAGAGGACGAGGATAAAAAAGCGGATCGCATTAAAGCTATTCAGGCCAAAATGAAAAATTACCTTGAAAACGGCCTGTTTAACGAGCTTAACGATACTCTCATTCTTACAAGGCGAAGCTTTGCCACCGGTACCACGCGCCACGGCCTTGTTTTGTCCGTGGATCTGGAGCATTATGATTTCAAACCCGGTTCTCAAACCCCTGTCCGGGCTACGGAAGGAACCATTGTCGAACGACTTCCTCCCCGCATTCGGGTTCGTCAGGGCGCTCCCATTGAGCTTCCCCACATTATGCTTTTAATTGACGACAGCCGCCGCAGTGTGATTGAGCCTCTTATTGAAAAGGCTCAGCAAAAAGCACCTGCCTACGATTTTGATTTAATGAAAAATGGAGGTCGGCTCACAGGCTGGGCTTTTGATGACAAGGAAAGCCTGGGAAGCGTTATTAGCGCACTGGAACAGCTTTCGGATTCGGAAGAATTCAGAAAACGTCATGGTGTCAATGGGGATAAGGGCGTACTTTTATACGCGGCAGGAGACGGGAACCATTCTCTGGCAACGGCAAAGGCCTGCTGGGAGGAGCTGAAAAAGACGCTTTCAAAGGGAGAGCAGGAAGCCCATCCTGCCCGTTATGCCCTGGTTGAAGTGGTGAATGTTCATGATCAGGGCTTGTTTTTTGAGCCCATCCATCGGGTGGTATTTAAAGTGGATCCTAAAAAGCTCATTGAGGCTTTTATAAATTATTATTCCAAAATCGGCTGTATTTGTTATTTAACCAGTGAAGAAGCCGCCAATGAGGCTGCGGCAGAAGGAAGTACGCCGTCATTTGTCCGGAAGCATTTTATACCCTTTGTTTCGGGAAATAAAAAGGGCTGTCTGGTGGTAGAGAACCCACCTGTTCAATTAGAGGTGGGTACCCTCCAGAAATTTTTAGATGACTATCTCCCCGGTATATCGGGAGCTTATGTGGACTATGTTCATGGCAGGGATGTCACCGAACAGCTCGGTTCCATGGAGGGAAATATAGGCTTTTTCCTTCCGTCCATGGATAAAAACGATCTTTTTCATACCGTCGTACTGGACGGTGCCCTTCCCCGAAAAACCTTTTCCATGGGTGAGGCCCATGAAAAGCGCTTTTACTTTGAAGCCCGCAAAATTGCTTATTGAGGCCCACTGAAGCTTGCCTCCAAGACGGCGCCACTGCGGGAAAGCATGCCTGGCGTCCGGCTTTGTAAGCCAATTTACGGATTTCATAACACCATGGCACACCCTGTCATAAAAGCAGGCTTCACCCCTGAAGCCTGCCTTTTAACATCTCCAGGATACGTTTTTCAAGTCTTGAGACCTGCACCTGAGAAATTCCCAGCTTCTTTGCCACTGTCTGCTGGGTTTGCCCCGAATAATAGCGCATGAGAATAAGGGATTTTTCACGGTGGCTAAGCTGTTTAAGCGCGCTGTAAAGAGAGATGCGCTCCACCGTTTCAGATTCGTTATTCCCCTCTTCATTGACTATTCGATCGATGAGGCGGCTTTCAGATCCATCCTCATCCTCATATTCCCTGAACAGGGACTCGGGAGCCCGGGAGGCTTCCATGGCGTGGATAACTTCTTCCGGTTCCACCTGTAAAGCCTCCGAAAGCTCGGCAATAGTGGGTGGCCTTCCCAGTGTCTGTTCGAGCTTTTCACTCATATCACGGGTCTTCAAACACAGCTCCTTAAGGCTGCGGCTTACCTTGATGGCCCCGTCGTCTCTGAAATACCTGCGAATTTCGCCAAGAATCATTGGAACCGCATAAGTAGAAAACTTTACGTTAAAAGAGGTATCAAATTTATCCACGGCCTTTATAAGGCCTATGCACCCAATTTGAAACAAATCCTCCGTTTCCACATTCCGATTCCGAAAACGCCTGACCACACTCCATACCAGTCCGGTATTGCTGTCCACCAGAGCGTTACGCGCTTCGCCATCGCCGCTTTGAGCCCGCATAATCAAATCGTTTAAGGACTCATCACTATAGCTACTCATAATTTTATGCCTGCCTGTTTTCCAAATGTTTGGTCATAACAATGCGCGTTCCCTTACCTGGTGCCGATTCAACAGTCAAGCTGTCCATAAAGGTTTCCATTACCGTAAAGCCCATGCCGGATCGCTCCAAATCAGGCCGTGTTGTGTACAAGGGTGTTTTAGCCTGCTCCACATCCGGTATCCCTTTGCCGAAATCCTGTACGCTTATTTCAATCCAGTCGTGAAAAAGGAGGCATTCCATTACAATGGTTCCCTCGCCTTCCTCATAACCGTGTACAATGGCATTGGTAACGGCCTCCGAAACCGCCGTCCGGATATCGGCAAGGATATCAATGGGCGGATCGGCCTGTGCTGCAAAGGAAGCTGCAACCACTCTGGCGAAGGATTCATTGGCTGACTTGCTTAAAAATTCCGTTTTCATCTTGTTGATTGGCTGCATACCACAAAACCTCACAATTCCTAACATTCATTGGTTTAATCCATATCGACGACGGATTCAATCCGGGACATTTTAAGAAGCTTTTCAATTTCCGGCTTCGGTTTTCTAAGCCGCATCCTGCCTCCCACACTGTTTACCCTGCTTAAGCGCCCCATGATAAGACCGATGCCGGCACTGTCCATAAAGGTCACCTTGGATAAATCCATAATCATATTTTTCACAGGCTCCATGAGAAATTTGCTGTCAATACGCTCCCGTGCCCGCGAAGCGGTATGATGATCCACTTCTCCCTCCATCATGACGACCAGTGCATTGCCTTCCTTGCAGAATCTGACATCCATTCAATCACCCCTTCAAATTGATGAATCAAAAGACAAAAGCCTTTAATCTATCTATTTCTTTATTTCCCAGGCCATTCCTTTATTTAGGGCTCAATAAAATAGCGCTCTCCCTATTCTTCTGCTGCAAGCGGGTGCTTTGCGTCTCGACGGTGCGCTTTGGATGTGGCTTGAACTGCGTAAGGCTTATCTTTTGAAGGTATCCTCTGCGATTCGGTCTATTTTTCTGAGACGATGGTTTACACCGGATTTTGACAGGGGCGGATTAAGCATTTTACCCAGCTCAATAAGGCTCACATCAGGGTTTTCAAGCCTCAGCCTGGCAATATGGTATAGGCCCTCGGGAAGGCTTTCCAGCCCAATATGATCCTTTATCCGGCGAATATTTTCAACCTGTCTCAAGGAGGCGTTTACTGTTTTTTCCAAATTCGCCGTTTCACAATTGACAATGCGATTAACCTGATTGCGCATATCCTTTACAATGCGGATATTTTCCAGGTTCATAAGCGCCGTGTGTGCTCCCACGACATTAAGGAAATCCACGATTTCCTGGCCTTCCTTTAAATAAATTAAAAAATGTCCCTTGCGGATAATCTGCCGGGACTCGATACCAAAATCCTTAAGGAAATGCATCGCTTCCTCCGCCAGGCTTTTATTTGGGAAGGTTATTTCCAAATGATAGGATCTGTCGGGGTCCGATATGGAGCCGGTTGCAAGGAAGCAGCCTCTTAAATAGGCCCTCTTGCAGCAGCGGGTTTTAAGCGGATAGGGTATGTAGGACAGGCCTGTGTTTCCTTCAATCAAGCCAATGCCCATATCCTCAAGAAAGGTAAGGCGCCTGTCGGAAGCAATTGCCGTAAAGTCCAGGCGGTAAACCGCATGACTTCTAAACCGCTTGGTTTTAAGCATTTTTACATCGGGAGCATTTGCATACAGGGCTTTAACCACGGCAAACAGCCTTCTGGACAAAGG
>JAEXPO010000396.1 GCA_023446675.1 Bacillota bacterium
GGGAAGGGGTGCGCCCGTTGCGTCAATAGCGCTTCCTCCAGCCAGAAGAGAGGTGTATTGGAAGGTATGGCCAAATTTTCCGCCTATCCTGTCCAGTATTTTAATAGCCTGGGTAACCACCTCGGGACCGATTCCGTCCCCGGGTATTACAGCAATTTTAAAATCCATTTTCCTGTCCTCCCCTTCTATTAAAGCTTAGCCTTGATATAGTTTACAAGACCGTCGGAAGCCATGATTTTCTTCATGAACTCCGGGAAAGGCTGAGCCTTAAAGGCCGTACCCCTGGTAAGATTGCGTATTACCCCTGTATCAAAGTCAATTTCCACTTCATCGCCGTTTTCAATACCCTTGACTGCCGCATCGCATTCCAATATGGGAAGGCCGATATTAATGGAATTGCGGTAAAAAATACGGGCAAAGGTGGTGGCTATAACACAGGAAACACCTGAAGCCTTAATGGCTATGGGTGCATGCTCTCTCGAGGAGCCGCAGCCGAAATTTTTACCGGCTACAATAATATCTCCGGCCTGTACCTTATTGACAAAGCCGGCGTCAATATCCTCCATGCAATGGGCGGCGAGCTCTTTTGAATCGGAGGTATTTAAGTAACGTGCGGGTATGATCACGTCGGTGTCCACATTGTCCCCATATTTGAATACATTTCCTTTTGCTAGCATTGCTTATCCTCCTTAACTACGTTTTGATTCCAGTGAAAAACACTACATAAAACATAACCTGTCAGGCATGCTGGTTTTTGCACCGGAACCCTGCTTATTCCGAATAGGTCATAATCGTGTCGGGATCGGTAATTTTTCCGGTTAATGCCGAAGCCGCGGCTACCGCAGGGCTGGACAGATAAACCTCCGATTCCACATGGCCCATACGACCGACAAAATTACGGTTGGTGGTAGAAACGGCTCTTTCACCCTTGGCCAAAATACCCATGTGACCGCCCAGACAAGGTCCGCAGGTAGGTGTGGAAACCACTGCACCGGCTTCTACAAGCTGCTGGACAAGGCCTTCCTTTATGGCCTGGAGATAAATCTTCTGGGTTCCGGGGAAAACGATGGTGCGAACACCCTTCTTCACCTTTTTTCCGCCCAGAAGCTTGGCAGCAACACGCAAGTCCTCAATTCGTCCGTTGGTGCAGGAACCAATAACCACCTGATCCACGGCCACATCCCCTACCTCATCGATGGTGCGGGTGTTGTCTGGAAGGTGAGGGAAGGACACGGTGGGGCGAATGGATGCCAGATCAATTTCATAAACGGCATCGTATACGGCGTCGGGATCCGCTTCATAAACCGTATAGGGCTTTGTGGAATGCTCCTTGACATATTCCAGAGTTTTTTCATCCACGGTGAAAATGCCGTTTTTGGCACCGGCTTCAATAGCCATATTAGCCATGGTAAAACGGCTGTCCATGGAAAGGTTTTTAAGGCCTTCGCCAACAAACTCCATGGATTTATAGAGGGCACCGTCCACGCCGATGAGTCCGATAATGTGAAGAATAACATCCTTGCCGCTCACCCAGCCCTTGGGCTTTCCGGTTAATACGAATTTAAGGGCGGAGGGTATTTTAAACCAACATTTACCGGTTGCCATGCCTGCCGCCATATCCGTGCTGCCGATACCGGTTGAAAACGCTCCCAGCGCACCGTAGGTACAGGTATGGGAGTCTGCGCCGATTATCAGATCGCCGGGCACCGCAAGGCCTTTTTCAGGAATAAGGCAATGCTCGATTCCCATTTCGCCGATTTCAAAATAGTTTTCAATTTCCTTATTTTTCGCAAACTCTCTCAAGAGCTTGCACTGCTCGGCAGCCTTTATGTCCTTGTTAGGGGTGAAGTGATCGGGTACGATGGCCACCTTGGCCTTATCAAAAACTTCCTTCACTCCGGTTTTCTCAAATTCCCGGACAGCCACGGGAGAGGTTATGTCATTTCCCAGTACCAGGTCCAGATTCGCCTCAACAAGCTGTCCGGCTT
Source organism: Bacillota bacterium (assembly GCA_023446675.1). Taxonomy (GTDB): domain Bacteria; phylum Bacillota; class Clostridia; order DSM-8532; family DSM-8532; genus DTU059. Next base: position 1,989 of record JAEXPO010000396.1, read on the forward strand.
CAACGGACTTAAGACCTGTGTGAGAAGCGAATATTTTTTGAGTCATGGTCATTCCCATCTTGCATCATCCTCCTGTTACATATAGACCTTCATCTTTTTTTCCAGTTCCTTTAAAAGCTTATACTCAATGGAATCCACAAGGGCAATCCAGCTGGCTTCAATAATGTCGGTAGAAACCCCTACGGTGGTCCATACGCTTTCGCCGTCGGTAGATTCAATAAGAACCCTTACCTTTGCTGCCGTAGCCGATTTGGAATCAATAACGCGCACCTTGAAATCCGTCAGATGTGCTGTGGCCAGCTCGGGATAAAACACCTCCAGAGCCTTCCTGAGCGCACGGTCCAAGGCATTGACAGGACCGTCTCCCTCTGCTGCCGTAATTTCACTTTTGCCTTCCACCTTTACCTTAATAAGGGCCGATGCGCTTTGACCCGGCGTAAAGGGTTCAATGATGAGTTTAAAGTTTTCAAGTTCAAAGAAGGGCTTGTATTTTCCAAGCTGCTTTCTTATAACCAGCTCAAAGGTGCTTTCCGCGCCTTCAAACTGATAGCCCTGGTGCTCCAGCTCCTTGAGCTTTTGTATAATAAGCTCTGTCTCCTTGGATTCCTTGGTAACAGCAGGATTAATCTCCTGGATTTTATCCAGAATGGTCTTTCTGCCAGATACCTCGGACATGAGGAAGCGCCTTTTATTGCCTACTTTATCCGGATCAACATGCTCAAAGGATCGGGAAGCCTTGGTTACGCCGTCAATGTGCATGCCGCCCTTATGCGCGAAAGCGCTGTTGCCCACATAAGGCATTTTTTCATTTAAGCTTATATTGGCAATTTCGGCGACCTTGCGGGCTGTATAGGTTAAACGGGAAAGCTGTTCCTCAGGCAGGCATACATAATTGCGCTTGAGCTGAAGGCTGGGTATGATGGCGCTTAGGTTGGCATTGCCGCAGCGCTCGCCAAAGCCGATATAGGTGCCCTGAACATGCTCCGCACCAGCTTCCACAGCCATTATGGCATTGGCTACCGCCATTCCGCCGTCATCATGGGTGTGAATACCCACCTTAACGTCAGGAAATGCCGTCTTTACCCTTAATACGATATCATAAACCTCGTTGGGAAAACAACCTCCATTGGTATCACAGAGGGCCAGGCAATCGGCGCCTCCTTCCACGGCGGCGTTCAGGGTTGCCATGGCATACTCCGGATTGGCTTTGTAGCCGTCAAAAAAATGCTCGGCATCGTAAACCACTTCCTTGCCCTTCTCCTTGAAAAAAGCAAGTGTTTCCCTGATCATTTTTAAATTTTCGTCCAATGTTGTTTTGATAATCTCCACAACATGAAAATCCCAGCTTTTCCCGAAAATGGCTACAACAGGCGTGTGCGCCAAAAGAAGTGATTGAACGTTTTTATCCTCGCTGACGGGTATATCCCTTCTGCGGGTGCTGCCAAAGGCCGTAAGCCTGGCATTTTTAAGCGGGGTCAGCGCCACTTTTTCAAAGAATTCAATATCCTTAGGGTTGGAGCCCGGATTGCCTGCCTCAATATAGGCAACACCCAGATCATC
>JAEXPO010000418.1 GCA_023446675.1 Bacillota bacterium
ATGTAGTACCGGTCCTCAATAAAGCAGACACGGGCATCGTACCGGTATTCCCGCTTTAAGATTTCCGGATCGGCACCGATAAAGGACAGGGGCTCCGTGTTTATTTTCCAGCTCAAGCCGTCGTCGCTGAAGCCGGCATAGAGATCCATGCTGAGCCCCCGGCTGTCGCAACGGAAAACGCCTGCAAAGCCGCCGTTGAAAGAAACCACGGCACTGTTGAAAATACTGTTGGCGTAGGGCATATCGTGACGCCTGATAACGGGATTTTGAGCATAGCGCCAGATGGGTGTAACACTGTTTTCGGGCTTTTCCTGCCAGGGAATATTATGTAGTGGGCTTCCAATAATCTTTGCCATCTTTTTCTCCAATCATTAAAGAGGTTTATTCTTTTTTTAGTGCAAAAACCAGGGCGATAGGGGTGGGGGATGCCAAGCGGTTTGAAGGAATTTTAACAAGGATACCCTTTTCACTCTGTTGGAAGGAGATCTTTTCTTCACTGTCCAAAAAGGTGACCTCCTTAACCTTTTCGGTATAGGGTAGGAGAATCTCGGGGGACACCTGCTCGCACTCATTGGGGTAGAGCCTTATGGCATAGGCTGTATCACCGTTTTGGGTAAAGGCCGTGTTTCCCTCCTGGTAAGGTGCGCATACCCTGGTATTGTAAATGGCCTCACCATAGGCTTTGAGCCATTCACCCAGGCCCTTGAGGCTGTTTTGTGCCTCCAGGGGGATTCGTCCGTCAGGCTGGGGGCTGACATTGAGGGCCAGATTTCCGCCTTTAGCCACAATTTGAACCAAAAGGTTAACAAGCTCTCTGGGGCTCTTGTAGGTATCTCCAAATTCATAGGTAAAGTCGTTTCCTAAAGTTAAGCAGCTTTCCCATGGGATTCCTAAGGGCTTGTCGGGGATGCATTGCTCAGGTGTGACATAGTTTTCATAAGGCCCGCCCACGGTGCGATCCACGGAAAGCAGCCAGGGCTGGCTTTTTCGCGCTTCTTCCACAATTTCGCCAAGACGGATGTCCTGACCGGACCCGGGGCTTACCCAGCCTGCGTCGAACCAGAGTATATCCAGGCGGCCATAATCCCTGGAAAGCTCAAGAATCTGATTTTTTGTAAACTCCCGGAAGCGGCTCCACTCCTCAGGATGCCGGGCCGGATTATAGGACGGCCCCCGTGAGGTAGGCTTGCCTTCCCCTAATTTGGGATTCCAATAGGAGGGACAATGCCAGTCGGCTTTGGAAAAGTAAGCTCCGATGCCAAGCCCCTTGGCCCGGAAAGCGTCAAACATGGCCCTGACGATGTCCGCATGACTGTTTGTGTGATAAGGACAGTCGGAAGCGGTGGTCTTGTAATCCGTCTGCCGGGTATCCCACAGGCAAAAGCCGTCATGATGCTTTGTTGTAAGAAGGAGATAACGGAAACCGTTTTCCAGGGCCATAGAAGCCCATTCCTCCGGCTGAAAGCGTACGGGGTTAAATGAACGGTTGAGCTGAAAATACTGTTTTTTGAAGAGCTCTCCGTCGCGGGTCCAATTGATTTGATGCCTGGACCAGTCGGCGTCCTTATCGCTGAGAGCCCATGAAGCAACGATGCCCAGCTGGCAATAGAGTCCCCAGTGGATCATCAGGGCCAGCTTTTGATTCTGAAACCATTCCAGCTGCTGTTGTAAATGCGGTTCTTCGGGCAAACGATAAATCCTTGAGGTACTGTAATTATGTACACCCTGCTCAACCACATCCTGCTGAGCTGCATCCTGCTGTAAATTATCCATTTGCTTTTTACACCCCTCCTTTGCGGCGTAGGAAGACAATAAACTGCTTATTCTATTTGTTGTAAGGCGTTGACTTTAATAAATGAGGCTTGGCCTCTTACCATGAAATAAATAACCTAGCTCCTGAAAAGAATCCTCGGAAAAATTTTTATCTCCTCATAATCCGAATTTGTATTTTGTATACGGTATAAGAGCTGATTCACCATGCGCGTTCCAAGTAAAGCGTTGTCTACGCAGGCAGTGGATACGCCGTGGTGATCCAGCAAAAACTCCCTGGAATCATCGTAGCCCGTAATGAGCAGATCCTTTGGAATGCGGTAATGAAGCTTTTCGAGAAGGTTAAGGGTAATAAAGGCTACAAAATCACTTGCGCACACAAAAGCGTCGGGCATGGCTTGAATATTGCTTAAAAAGGATTCAATATCTTCCCTGTAGGTATCCTTGTCAATTGGCTTGACCAGGCACACGGAAGGATCCAGGGGGAGGTTGTTGCTTCTGAGGGCCTCCTGAAAGCCCCTCCATCGAAGGAGATTGGTATGGGCATATTGGATGTCTCCAATAAACCCGATCCGTCTGCATCCCTTTTTAATAACACTGTTTGTAATGGTTTTAACCGTATGCTCGCCCTCAAGAAGAATAAGATCCCCAAGAAGATCCGCCGGGGTATGTCCGGGTATGGTATCAAAAAAAACCTTTGGCAAGGAGCTTTTTTGCAGGGCGGAGATGGTGGATTCGTTATATATGTTAATAACTAAAAGGCCGTCGGTTTTATCGGGCTGGAGAAGGGATTGCAAATCCACAGGTGCCAGCTTTGACGCATCAAGAGGTATGTAGTTGAGCTTGATCTGCCTTTGATTAAGCTCGCTTGCGATCTGGTCCACAATACGCATCCAGAAGCTGGAGGTATCTGCCCGTGAAGCCAGAAGGGTTACATTATCCACATCAAGGGGAGCAAATACATCATCATCCTCTTCATACCGGTCCGAATTCGCATGGTTATCCTGATGCAGCTTTTCAACGGCTGAGCGCACACGCTGCATGGTCTCGGGTGCAACACCCGGACGATTATTAAGAACCTTCCATACGGTAACGCGGGAAAGCCCCAGGGATTCGGCAAGCATCTGCGTAACGATTTTCTTCATGGTATCTTATCCTTTAATTCAAATTGGAGTGGAAGCAGGTATGATTGTAAATCTCATGATAGCAAACATTTCATAATCATGCAATATAAATTTATCATTTTATATTAACAATTTAACATAAAAGCTCGCACAAATGTTAAATTGTAGTTAAATAGAAATTATATAATTATATGTAAAATATACGGTTTTGTAAGCTAAATAACTAAATGGAATAATGACATGAGATTTAATTTGGCAAATTTGAACGATTCTATCTTGACACTTTATGGATTGGGCTGTATGATTGGAATTAACAAGTTGCTTTTCGATTGTTAACAAAAAATAAAACAAAAATAATAATTTAACATTTTTAAAAATAATGTTAAATTGAGTTAATATACACTATAGAGTTGATATTTTTTGATAGCAAAGAGGTTATCAAACCGGTCTTTCTTTAATCTGCACTTATTCACCGTATTACCCCTCTGATATTTTAGTAAAGCATAGCATTTTAAGAGGATTATTGGCGTATAGGAGGCATTCAAATTGATGAGCACTGAATCCTTAAGCGAAACCCGACCCAAAAAAACTCCTTTTATTAAAAGGATGAGAAGCAACCTGGATTTGTGGCTGTTTGTTCTTCCAGGAATGGTCATCACCTTTATTTTCAGCTACGTCCCCCTGTATGGACTGCAAATTGCCTTTCGGCGTTTTTCCGCTAAGAAGGGCATTTGGAACAGCACCTGGGTAGGACTGGACCACTTCATCCGTTTTTTTGACGGGCCATATTTCTGGTCCACGCTGACCAATACGTTTTCATTGAGTATTTATTCCATTATCGCCGGATTTCCTATTCCCATTATACTGGCTCTCATGCTGAATTCCTTCAGGCATAAGCGGTACAGGAAGGTTATCCAGACGGTTACATACGCGCCTAATTTCATATCCACCGTGGTTATGGCTGGCATGCTGCTGTTGTTTCTTTCACCCAGCATGGGAATCGTCAATTCGTTGCTTGGCGCCTTTGGTATGGAACCCGTTAATTTTATGGCTGAAAAGTCCTTGTGGCGCCATATCTACGTGTGGTCGGGCATCTGGCAGAATACGGGCTGGAATTCGGTTATTTTCTTTGCGGCCCTTGCCGGGGTCAGCCCTGAATTTCATGAGGCCGCCATTGTGGACGGAGCAACCAAGCTCCAGCGCATCTGGCATATTGATTTGCCTTCCATTTTGCCAACGGCGACCATTATTTTAATTATGAACTGCGGAAGTGTCCTGTCGGTGGGCTTTGAAAAAGCCTTTCTACTCCAGAATGATTTGAATATAAGCGTTTCTGAAATTATATCCACCTATACCTATAAGGTGGGCCTCATTCAAAACGATATGTCCTATTCCACAGCCATCGGGCTTTTCAATTCGGTTATCAACGCAATACTTTTAATTATAGTTAATAAATTTGCCGATAAGCTGTCAAATACCAGCCTGTGGTAAGGAGGAAGTAAAAATGAAGAGCAGCAGCAATTTGTACCGATCACGAAGCGATGTTATCTTTGATTCCATAATCTTTGTTGTTTTAACCGTTATCTTTTTACTCGTGGCCTACCCTCTTTATTTTGTTGTCATTTCCTCCGTCAGCAACCCTGATGCGGTAGCGGGAGGAAAGGTGGTTTGGTATCCGGTGGGACTGAACTTCAACGGCTATGCGGAGGTTTTTAAAAATCAGAATGTTGTCAGAGGCTTTGCAAATTCTGTTTTTTATACCGTGTTAGGAACAAGCATCAATCTCATTGTCACGCTCCCGACAGGCTACGCCCTGTCCCGAAAGGATTTTCAGGGAAATCGCTTTGTTACGGTGTTCTATTTAATTACCATGTTTGTTAGCGGCGGTATGATACCCACCTACCTTGTGGTAAAGGCC
>JAEXPO010000448.1 GCA_023446675.1 Bacillota bacterium
GCTCAAAGCAGGCGTAGGTTTTGCCTGTGACCGCATTTTGTATTTCGTCCAAACCGTAGCCGATGGCAATTTTAGTCGCCACCTTGGCAATGGGGTAGCCCGTGGCCTTGGAGGCCAGAGCCGACGAACGGCTTACACGGGGATTCACCTCGATTACCGCGTATTCAAAGCTCTCCGTGTGAAGGGCGAACTGGCAGTTGCAGCCGCCTTCAATACCCAGGGCGGAAATAATGTTCAGCGATGCGGTGCGAAGCATTTGATATTCCTTGTCCGAGAGGGTTTGGGAAGGGGCCACAACGATGCTGTCGCCGGTGTGAACACCCACAGGATCGATGTTTTCCATATTACAGACGGTAATGACATTGCCCTTGCCGTCGCGCATGACCTCGTACTCAATTTCCTTCCAGCCAGAGATGCACTTCTCAATTAAAACCTGATGCACACGGCTTAAGCGAAGGCCATTGGAGCCGATTTCCTTCAGTTGATTGACATCGTAGGCTATACCTCCGCCGGTACCGCCCAGAGTATAAGCGGGGCGAACCACCACCGGGTAGCCGATTTCGAAGGCAAATTCCAGCGCATCCTCCAGGTTGTTGACAACCTTACTGGGAATGCAGGGCTCGCCGATACGCTCCATTGTGTCCTTGAATTCCTGACGGTCCTCAGCCATACGAATGGCTTCCACAGCCGTTCCCAGAAGCCTGACATTGACCTCCTTAAGAAAACCGGATTCCGCCAGCTCCATGGCAAGGTTCAAGCCGGTCTGTCCTCCCAGGGTAGGGAGAATGCTGTCGGGCTTTTCCTTCCGGATAATGTTTTTTACTACCTCGGCATTGAGCGGTTCAATGTACACCTTATCCGCAATTTCCGTGTCCGTCATAATGGTGGCCGGGTTGCTGTTGACCAGAATAACCTCAATGCCCTCCTCTTTAAGCGCGCGGCAGGCCTGCGTGCCCGCGTAGTCAAACTCGGCGGCCTGGCCTATAATGATGGGGCCGGAGCCTATGACCAGCACCCTTTTAACATCCTGTCTTTTTGGCATGGGGGTTAGTCCTCCTTCTTATCCGTTGCTTTATTTTTATGCTGCTTCATTAATTCTACAAATTCATCAAAGAGATAAGCCGTATCCTGAGGGCCGGGTGAGGCCTCCGGATGGAACTGTACGGTAAAGGTGGGAGTGTCCAGGTACTTCACCCCTTCTACGGTGCCGTCGTTCATATTAATATGGCTGACAATGGCCTTATCCGAATCCAGCTTGTCGGCCAGAACCGCATAGCCGTGATTCTGGGAGGTGATGTAGGTGCGATCCTTTGACAAATCCTTTACAGGATGATTGCCGCCGCGATGTCCGTACTTCAGCTTGCCCGTATCCCCGCCCTTGGCCAGAGCCGTGAGCTGGTGGCCCAGGCATATTCCGAAGACAGGCTTCTTACCCAGAATGGTTTTTAAAACATCTATCTGAAAGGTGCAGTCCTTAGGATCCCCGGGGCCGTTGGAAAGCATGATGCCGTCGGGGTTTTCCGAAAGGATTTCCTCCGCGGAAGCCGTAGCAGGATAGAGGAGCACCTGGCAGCCCCTTTTCTGAAGCGACCGGATAATGTTCCTTTTCACGCCGTAGTCCAAAAGTGCAACCTTAAAGCCCTTGCCGTCGGCTTTACCATCCTCCTGGCTTTTAGTATCCTTCGGCCCTTTACCCTCGTTCTTTCCTTCGAAGCGCACCACCTCCCGGGTAGTAACCTCCTCAACAGGCTTTACAATGGTATAAGCATGAATTTTTTCCAGCCAGTCTTCTATTTTAAAATGAGGATCCGTCGATACCACACCGTTCATGGTACCCTTTTCCCTTAAAATCCGGGTAAGGGCACGGGTATCTATACCTTGAATACCCATGATGCCATGCTCCTTCAGGTAGCTGTTCAATGTCTCGGCTGAACGCCAATTGCTGGGCTCCTGGCAAAGCTCTCTTACAATAAAGCCCTTTACCTGAGGGTGGGCGGATTCCGGGTCATCGGCATTAACGCCGTAATTTCCAATTAATGGGTAGGTCATGGTCACTACCTGCCCTGCGTAGGACGGGTCGGTGAGAACCTCCTGATATCCTGTCATGCCTGTATTGAATACAATCTCGCCCACACAACTGCCGTCTGCGCCGAAGGATTCGCCTTCAAAGATTGTTCCGTCATCCAGAGCCAAAATTGCTTTCATTGATCCTATCGTTCCTTTCAAATCATGTATGTCATGTAAAATGTCTAATCTAACGCCTTACTTAGTGCCTGACTAAATACTTACCAACGTCATTTACTTTCTTATAAATACCACTAAATGCCTTACCAAATATCTTCATCGTCACTAAGCTTCTTACCAAACGCCTTGCCAATGTCCTGCCCCTTTATTTATCCCACATTTCGGACACTGTTAATGGCATCCCGCATGCGAAGGGCTTCAGCCCGGGCCGCCTCGTCAAAGCTTTCCTTTGTGTATTTATCCTTCCAAAAGTCCAGCTTGTAGGCGCACATGAGGCTGCGGGAGGCATTTACAACCGCCCCCAGGCCATCCGGGTTGAAGGCTTTGGCCACATCCTCCGCTCCGCCGCCCTGGGCGCCGAAGCCGGGAACCAGAAACCATGCCCGGGGCATTCTTTTACGAAGCTGTTCAAGCTGGGCCGGATAGGTTGCGCCTACCACCGCCCCTATGGAGGAGTAGCCGCATTGGCCCACGGTGCTTTCTCCCCACTCATTTACCAGGTCGGCCATTACCTCGTAGAGGGTTCTTCCGTCGGTAAAGGCAAGATCCTGAAGCTGTCCCGAGGAGGGATTAGAGGTTTTCACCAGTACGAAAATACCCTTGCCGCCTTTTTCGCAGGCGCTCTGAAAGGGCTTTATTCCGTCCACTCCCAGATAACCGTTTACCGTAAGGGCATCCGCGCCAAAGGCCGCTTCCTTTCCGCCTTCCAGGACGGTTTCTCCCAGATAGGCCTGGGCGTAAGCCTCGGCTGTGGGTCCAATATCGTTGCGCTTTCCGTCGGCAATGACCAGCATTCCCTTTTTTGCGGCATAGCTTACCGTGTCATAAAAAGCCTTCACACCGGGTACTCCGTACATTTCGTAATAAGCAAGCTGGGGCTTTACCGCAGGAACAATGCCGTCCACCGCGTCAATAAGCCGGGTATTAAAACGGAGCAGGGCTTGAGCCGCCCCTTCAAAGCCTGTCCCAAAGTCCTTTGCGGCCTCTTTCAGGATGGAATCGGGGATGAATTCCAGCTTGGGATCCAATCCCATAACGGAAACATTTCCGGTTTCTTTTATCTTGGCTGCCAACTTATCTGAAAAGCTCATTTTTCCTCCTGCTCTTTCTATCCAAACGGTGTATGCCAATAGTTCCAATAGCTTATTATGCATAACCGCTGCATATCGTGTATATTTATTAATTATATCACATTTATCAAATTATGCCATGGCTTTGTAAACAACTTTTCCATCAACAAGAGTATACAGGATTTGCCCTTTCAGCTCCATGCCGTTAAAGGGCGAATTCTTGCTTTTTGAGGCAAAGCGGTTAACATCCACCGTCCATGTCCTGCTTAAATCCGCCAGGGTAACATCTGCCGGGCCTCCTTCTTTTAAGGTGCCCCGGCCCTCGGAGGCTTGCCCTTTCAGGGTGCGGCTTCCGATACCCAGAATTTCCGCAGGCTTTGACGCCAGCTTCTCAACCAGCTGGCTTAGGGTCAAAACACCCGTTTCCACAAGGCAGGTTACACTTAAGGAAAAGGCGGTTTCAAAGCCCACAATGCCGTTAGGCGCATTTTCAAACTCCACCAGCTTTTCGTCCCTGTGGTGGGGAGCATGGTCGGTTGCGATAATGTCCAAAGTTCCGTCCTTTAAGCCCTCAATGACAGCCAGCCTGTCCTCCTCCCCTCTTAAGGGGGGATTCATCTTGGCGTTGGTGTCGTAATCCGCGCAGGCATCTTCCGTGAGGCTGAAGTAATGAGGGCAGGTCTCCGCAGTTACCGGAACCTTTCTCTTTTTGGCCTGGCGAAGGATTTCAACGGAAGCTTTTGTGGACACATGAGCAATGTGTACCGGAAAGCCGGTGTACTCTGCCAGTATAACCTCCCTGGACACCATGAGATCCTCCGAAGCGGAAGGAATTCCTCTTAAGCCTAAACGCCCGGAAATCTCGCCCTCGTTCATGCTGCCGCCCTCGGCCAGGTCCAAATCCTCACAGTGGGAGATGACCCGGAGACCGAATTCACTGGCATAAATCATGGCTTTTTTCATTATAGACGGATTATTTACGGGCTTGCCGTCGTCGGATACCGCAACAATCCCCGCTTCCTTCATACTCCCCATTTCGGCTAGCTCAGTTCCTTCTAGGCCCTTGGTGATAGAGCCGATAGGATACACATGGCATGCGCCTTCCGCCTTGGCCTTGTCCACAATATACCGGACGATGGTCTTGTTATCTACCACCGGGCTGGTATTGGGCATGCAGGCAACGGAGGTGAAGCCGCCCTGAACAGCGCTCTTGGTGCCGCTTGCAATGTCTTCCTTGTATTCAAAGCCCGGATCCCTTAAATGGCAGTGGGCATCCACAAGGCCGGGAAGAACATGAAGCCCCTTAGCTTCAATAATCTCCAAATCCTTTAGCTCTTCAGCGCTAAGTCCCTTTTCCAAATCCTTGCCGATTTTTTCTACCTTCTGTTCCTTAATCAAAACATCGGTTACTGCCGGTTCCTCTCCTGCGTTGACTAATGTTCCGTTTTTGATTAATAGCATATTAGGCTTCCCTCCCTGTTAATAAGTACAGAAGCGCCATTCTTACGGCTACTCCGTTGGTTACCTGCGTGTTGATATAGGACCGGTCATGGTCGATAAGCGAGGAGCTCATCTCAACTCCCCTGTTTACCGGACCCGGATGCATGATAAGAGCATCCTTTCTTGTCAGCTTAAGTATGTCCGGGGTGAGTCCGAAAAATCGCGCGTATTCGGCTGCCGAGGGGAACAGGGCCTTTTTCTGCCGTTCAAGCTGAACTCTTAAGCCCATCACCACATCCGCACCGGTTAGGGCATCCTCCACCGAATCACAAACCCTGGCTCCCAGCCCTTCCA
>JAEXPO010000071.1 GCA_023446675.1 Bacillota bacterium
GTCATGAATCATACCGTTTTTAATAAGAAGTGACGTCATAGCACGTTTCTCCTCTCCCGGGCTTATACGCTGCGTCCCCGGGCGTCAATGGCAATAGGATGATCCAGCCTGCGGTCCCGCAGGCCCCAGGCACTGTCTGTAAGATTACACACTACGCAGGCGTGATTGGGTATAATAGCCAGCTTCTCGCCAATTTTAAGGCCGTGGGGACCCGGCGACTCAAGAAAGCCATGTTCTTCATTTAAAGCCGTAAGCGTCCAGTCCGGGCGGGAGACAACATAGCCGAAGCCCCTGTGCCGCGCGCAGAGGTCGCTGGTCAGCGCTTTAGTGCCAGCATCCAGTATGGCGTGACAGTCGTCGGGAAGGCTTACCACCGTGGTCACCACCCTTAAGGCGCAGTCCTCCTCCCGGGCAAAGCCTGAAAAAAGCTGGCCGCAATCGTTAAAGATGTAATGACCAGAGCGAATTTCTGTTACGCCGTCAAGATACTGGGGCAGCTTTCCTGAAAAGGAAGTACCTCCCGAAAGCACCCGCATCCGGAAGCCTGCGGCATCAAGGAGCGCCGCCGTAGATATAAGCGCATCCCGCTCTCTTTGGGCAGCCTGCCTGAACCCCTCCATATCCTTTTGTCCATAAATCAGGCCGTCATAATACATAAGGCCTTCAATGCGAATACCGGGAAGGGCTCCCACCTTAACGGCAAAGTCCAAAGCCGGTTTTCCCGGCTGGAGTCCGCCCCGCTTCAACCCGCCGTCCAAATCAATAAGTACATGAATAAACGTTCCCAGAGCCACTCCGAGGCGGGACAGGCCCTCAGCGCCCTCCACACTGTTGATCAATGTGGAAATCCGCGCCTTGGGCAAAAGCCTTCCCAGCCGGGATAGCTTATCCTCACCGATAATCGGATAGCAAATAAATATATCCTTTATTCCCTTTTCGGCCATCACCTCCGCTTCTCCCAGCTTGGCGCAGGTAATGCCGCTGGCTCCCAGTGAAAGCTGGAGGCGGGCCAGCTCCGTGCTCCGGTGGGTCTTGATATGGGGCCGGTGGGCAATGCCGTATTTGCCGGCCCTCTCCATCAGGGTTCGGATGTTGTTTTCCATTGCGTCCAGCTCAATAACTACCGCAGGCGTGGGTAAATCATCATACATCGTTTTTCACCTCGCAACGCTTTTTATTTCATGAGCGCCTTAGCTTTAAACGCCAATAAAAAAAAGTTATTCATCGGCGCTTCGCAGCAATCAGGCTGGGGGCATAGCCCCCTTTAGTCCATGACAAACAAATGCATTTCTCCCCGCATCCGGTTCATGCTGTTGGCGACAATGGCCCGGTATTGATACGTTATGCCGGAAGCAAGGCCGGGAACAGCGCAGGTGTATGTTCCCGGAGCCGTTACGGTTATCCCTCCCACACACTGCCATCCGGTTTCATAGGAGGAGAGGGCAAAGCCCGGATAAACCCGGTATTCAAAGGATAGCCCGGCGTTGTCGAAGCTTCCCAAAGAATCCACCCGGGCAGCCAAAACCATTGACTCCCCATTACGGCTTAAGCCCTCATGAAAGGTTTGAACCGACATGGGCTCATAAGCGGGCTGAGCATGGGTTATTTTTAAAACCAGCGGATTGCGCCACTGTATGCCGCAATAAATCCTCTGGGCATGCACAGCGGATATGTAAAGGCCCTCTTCCCTTTGCTCCCAATAGGTATGGACGTCCAGATCCGGCCGGTATTCGGTCAGCTCGCCGGATTGCCCCAGCACCTCAACCACTGTCCGGGGCGCAGCCTTTACAGACTTAATGAGAAACTCCTTACGCACCCCCCGGCTCCATTCCTCCACATCAAAAAGCACGGCGTAGACGGTGTCAGCCTCCTTTGAGCGAAGAAGCCAGATGGAGTCCTCGTTGGTCAGGGTCCAGGGACGCACATGATGCACGGACTCCTGATTAATAAAATGCCACAGGGCGACCTCTCTTAAAACGCCCTCCTGTTGGCGGCACAGCCCGCCGTCCGAGTCCGGAGCGATATTCAGAAGAAGGCTCCCGCCCTTGGCCCGGGTTTCCATCAGAAGCCGGATTACATGGTTGCCGGTTTTGTATGTTTCATTGGTGGGTTGATACTGCCATGCGGTTCCCAAGGTAATACAGCCCTCCCAGGCAACCTCGGCGCCAACGCCGGGAAGCTGCTGTTCGGGGGTGGGAATGGCTCCCCGTGTAACCAGCACGTTGGGCTGAAGCTCCCAGGCCTTTTTCATGCAAAGCTGCTGAAGGCTCTCACCGTTTTCATTATACATGGTTTCTCCGCCATCAAAAAATAAAATGTCTACGGTTCCGAACAGGGTCATAAGCTCGGTCATCTGGGCGTTGAGGAGACTTTCATAGCCTTCTCTGACAGCCGTCGGATAAGGCTCCTTCGGGGTGCGGGTAATGGTCTGTCCCGCCTGCCTCAGATAGCAGAAATCCTCCGGCGAAAAGTAAAAGCCCACCTTAAGGCCCTGCCGCCGGAAGGCTTCGGCATATTGCCTCACAAGATCCTTGCCATAGGGAGTATTTACAATGCTAAAATCCGTTGTCTTCGTATCCCAAAGGCAAAAGCCGTTGTGGTGCTTTGTGGTAAATACGGCATAGCGCATTCCCGCCAGACGGGAAAGCTCAGCCAAACGGTCAAAGTCCCAGTGTCCCGGATTTAAGGTTTTGGGCAGCTCCTTATAATAACGGTCAACATAATCGTCCGATGCGCCAACAAGGGAATGGCTGATTACACAGCCCAGCTGAACATCCAGGGACCAGTGAATGAAAAGGCCGAAGCCCGCGTCCTTCAGCCACTCCAAATTCTCCTGGCTGTTTTTTGTAAAAAAGGCTTCTTTCCCCTCTAATCGGTTATCCATTGTAACGGATTCATCCACCGCCGGGGGAGCCGCCTGTCCCGGAATGGGAATCAAATGACTTTGATTGTTCATAAATCCTCCTGCTCTATTAAAAGGTGCTTAGCTCTTAAGCTCAATAAGGGCTTCTATCTCAACGGGGATATTACCGGGAAGGACATTCACGCCGATGGCGGAGCGGGCGGCAAGGCCCGCTTCTTCACCAAAAAGCTCGGTAATAAGGCCGCTTGCTCCGTTGGCTACCTGAGGCTGCTCATAAAAGGTGTTTTCCGAGGAAACAAAGACCAGAAGCTTGACAAAGCGTTTAATGCGCTCAAAATCGCCGTAAGCATGCTTAAATGCCGCGAGCATATTCAGAATACAATACCGGGCCATCTCCCGGCCTTCCTCAACGGAAAGCTCCTTTCCCAGCTTGCCCAGAAGTATTGCTTTCTCCCCATTGGCGGGCCCAAAGCCGGAAGCATAAGCAAAATGACCTCCAAATTCTCTTATGGGTGTATAAATGCCCCCCGACTTAGGCGGCTGCGGAAGTATGAGGCCCCTGATTTTCAGCTTTTCTTCAATTAACATGCCGGTCATCCTTTCAAAATTAAAAAATAGTCTGTTCGCAAGGAACACAAACAGGAATATAACTTTTAGTTTGATTTTCTGTCTATAATTATAGTATTGTTTATCAAAAAATCAAATAGTTTTTTATAAGGTTTCTTCGATTATTAAAAGATTCCTGTATTCGTTCAGTTTTATTACTACAGGCTCATTTCAACTATTAACAGCATTTAGCATGCCTCTTTGAACGGTTTACAAGAAATCCCTTTTAGTTAGAATTGCAACAAATATCAAACGTAGTTAAAAATATTTTTATTAAAAATATAACAAATTGTTTACATGAATCAGAATATATGTAATAATCTTATCATTCACAAAATCATGGAGAGTGGTACCTATGAAAATAATCGTCCCCCCCCGCTATAGCTCTTCCCTTGGAAAGCAAATGAAGCGGCACTGGCAGTTGTATCTGGTTATTTCCATCCCTCTTGTATTTATTGTTATTTTTTCCTATTTACCAATGTATGGCGTTCAAATTGCTTTTCGTGATTACATAGCCACTAAAGGCATACTGGGAAGCCCCTGGGTCGGCCTCAAGTATTTCGAATCGTTTTTCAGAACCCGCCAGTTTACCCGTCTTTTGGGCAATACGCTGGGAATGAGCATTTATGCTTTGATAGCAAGCTTTCCCATCCCCATTCTTTTAGCTCTTTCACTTAACGAATGCGGAGCCAAAAGGCTTAAAAAATCCGTTCAAATGATTACCTACGCTCCCCATTTTATTTCAACAGTCGTCGTTGTATCCATGATGTACCTTATGCTTTCCTCCAAAACGGGGATCGTTAATAATGTTATCGCCGCCTTCGGAGGTCAGCGCATTAACTTTTTCGCGGATCCGTCCAAATTCAAATCCCTTTATGTGTGGTCCGGAATCTGGCAGAGCATGGGGTACAATTCCGTTCTTTACCTGGCGGCGCTCTCGGGGGTAAGCCCCTCCCTGCATGAAGCGGCCATGATTGACGGCGCTTCACGGGTGAAGCGTATATGGCATATCGACATTCCGGGCATTATGCCCACCATTATTATCACGCTTATTCTCAATACCGGCTCCTTAATGAATGTGGGCTATGAAAAAATTCTTCTTATGCAAAACGATTTGAATCTCTCGGCATCCGACGTTATATCCACATACGTTTACCGGATAGGACTGGTTCAGGCGCAATACAGCCTTTCCACCGCCGTGGGCCTGTTCAACTCGGTGGTAAACCTCATTATCATCGCCTCGGTTAACGCACTGGCCAAACGCGTGGGCGATACGTCACTGTGGTAAGGAAAGGAGATGCATCATGAAAAAAACGGTACGCGTTAAAAACAGCTTTGGCGACAGAATCTTTCTAATAATCAATTATACCTTTCTGATTTTTATTACCCTTGTGATATTGTACCCTCTGATTTTTGTAGTCAGCTCTTCCTTCAGCTCTCCCCAGGCCGTTACCACCGGCAAGGTGTGGCTGTTTCCCGTAGAATTTTCCCTGATAGGGTATACCACGGTATTTAAAAACCCTTCCGTCCTTCTGGGATACTGGAACTCCATTAAGCTTACCGTGCTGGGGACCTCCGTCAACGTTCTTCTTACCGTCATGCTGGCCTATCCCCTGTCGGTGAAAACCTTTGCGGGAAGAAAGCTTTTTACGGGTATAATCACCTTCACCATGCTCTTTAACGGCGGGCTGGTTCCAACCTTTATCCTTATAAACAGGCTTCACTTATACAATACTGTCTGGGCGCTTATCCTGCCGTCGGTGGTAAGCATCTACAACGTCATTATTGCCCGTACCTATTTCCAGAATTCCATACCTTATGATTTATACGAATCCGCTACCATTGACGGCTGTTCCGACATCCGCTACATCCTGAGCATACTTCTACCTCTGGCCAAGCCCATTCTCGCGGTTTTAGTCATGTATTACGCCGTAGGCCACTGGAATTCCTATTTTTCCGCGTTGATCTACCTGAAGGACAAGGACAAGTTTCCTTTGCAGGTCATTCTTCGCAGCCTCATCATTGTGCCCCAGGAGGATCAATCCAGCATGGTGGATGTGGACAAGGTTCTGATGCGTCAGGGGCTGAACAATCTTATGAAGTATTCGCTTATCGTTGTGGCAAGCCTTCCGATGCTTGTTCTTTATCCCTTTATTCAGAAGCACTTTGTAAAAGGCGTCATGATCGGTGCCTTGAAAGGGTGAAAGAGTATCGTTACTGTTAGATGGCCATCCTCGCGGCTTCCTTTTCCGATTAACCCGGGATATCGGTTTACGGGCGGCTGCGTTGTGTGGCAAAACATATAAGAAAGGATGAATACTATGAAACGCCTGTCATTACTCGCTTTATGCGGTATACTCACAATTTCCTCCCTTGCCGGCTGCGGCGGATCGTCTACCCCTTCAGGGAGCGTTACCCCCACAGCCTCCCAAAGCGATGGAGGGGACGGCAGTATCATGACGCCAAACGGTCAATTTCCCATTGTAAACGACAAGGTGACCTACACCGTCATGGTACCTCAAACCAGCTATATTCTTGACATTCAGACCAACGCCTACAGCCAGTGGCTCGAGGAGCTTACCAATGTCCATATTGAGTATGAAGCTGTACCG
>JAEXPO010000494.1 GCA_023446675.1 Bacillota bacterium
TTCTCGGGCATGCCTTTTTTCAAAAACAAACCGCATACAGCCCCGCCAAGAATCGCTGCGCCGTTAACCAGGGTGCCTAATCCAATCATTCCCCTTTTCCTTCTCTCTCTTTTCTTATGTTTAGGGATCCCGCTTAGAAGCAAAAAATAAACCCTACTGTCCAAGCGTAATCCTTCATTGATGCAAGTAACTGTTTCTTTGTATGAGATCGTGATAAAAAGGGCAACGATCAGCCTCTGAGAGAGACTATGGTCACACCGGTTTCGCCTTCGCCGAATTTGCCCAGGCGGTACTCCTCCACATGGGAATGACCTCTTAAAAAGTCATGTACGGCCTTTCTGAGAACGCCCGTCCCCTTGCCGTGAATAATGGTCACTTCATGAAGCCCGGCAATAATCGCATCGTCAACGTATTTATCCACCCGCTCAAGGGCTTCCTCCGAGTTTAAGCCCCGAAGATCCAGCTCCAGCTTGACAGGGGAGGCTTTTACCCCGGCAACCCTTACCCGGTGCATTTTTTCCAGGGATTCCTTTTGATCGTCTATCCGCTTGAGCTGTGAAACATGAACCTTTATTTTCATAATGCCCGCCTGTACGGTAACCTGACCGTCGGAATCGGGAAAATCCACCACACTGGCCTTCTGATTCAGGTTAAGCATCATTACCGACTCACCGGGCTTGAGATTCTTGGGCGGCTCCCTGAAGCTGGCCTTTATCTGGAAGGGTTCAACATAACCGCCTTCCAAATTTTCCATTTTCCGGATACCGTCCCGCAGTACCTGCATATCCTTTTCAGCAGGGGCTCGGCGCTCCGCTTTTTGAAGCTCCTTCATCTGATCCAAAAACAGAGAGGCTTCACTTCGGGCTTCCACCACAATATTCCGGGCCTGGTCCTTGGCCTTTTGAAGAATGCGGTCCTTTTCCCGTTCGATTTTCTCCCGTTCCTTTTCAATTTCCTGCTTCATAGCTTCCATCTGCAGGCGGAAGCTTTCAGCCTTTTCCTTGTCGTGCTCGGCAAGTGTCCGGCTGTGCTCGATTTCACCCAAAACATCCTCAAAACGAAGATTGTCCTGGCTGATATAAGCCTTGGCCAGCTCAATAATATCAAGCCCCAGACCCAGCTTCTCGGAAATGGCAAAGGCGTTGCTCTTTCCAGGGATTCCAACAAGCAGGCGGTAGGTGGGACGAAGTGTTTCCACATCAAACTCGCAGCAGGCGTTTTGCACTCCCTGAGTGGTCATGGCATAAAGCTTCAGCTCACTGTAATGGGTGGTGGCCATGGTCCGGATTCCCTTCTGGGTAAGTCCGTCCAGAATGGCTGTGGCAAGGGCGGCGCCCTCCGTGGGATCGGTACCCGCTCCCAGCTCGTCAAAAAGGGCCAGAGAGCCTTCATCGGCTTCCTCCAGTATCTTGACGATATTCTTCATATGAGAGGAGAAGGTGCTTAGGCTTTGCTCAATGCTTTGCTCGTCGCCAATGTCCGCAAAAACATTATCAAACAGGCCAAATTCGCTTCCATCCTGTACAGGCACATGAAGGCCCGACTGATTCATCAAAACGAAAAGGCCAACGGTTTTTAAGGTTACGGTTTTACCGCCGGTATTGGGACCCGTAATAATAAGGGTGGAAAAGCTGTCCCCCAGCTCAATATCCACCGGAACCACCTTTTGCTTATCCAGAAGGGGATGTCGGCCCTTTTTAATTTTCACCCGGCGTTCCTCAACAAGCTTGGGACAAGTGCCGTTATAGTCTCTGGACAGCTTGGCCTTTGAAAACATAAAATCCAGCTGGCCCAGTATCCCTACGTTAACAGTCAAATCCTCGCCTACCTCGGCTACCCTGGATGTAAGCTCGGCCAGTATTCTTTCAATTTCATGCTGTTCCCTTACAAGCAGAGTTTTAATTTCATTATTGGCCTCCACCACTGCCAGAGGCTCAATAAACGCGGTGGCACCGCTTGAGGACATATCATGGACAAGGCCGGGAACAAGGCTCTTATACTCCAGCTTTACAGGAATGACATAGCGATCGCCGCGCATGGTGACGACCCCATCCTGCATAAACTTTTTGTAATCGGCGGAACGCAATATGCCGGACAGTTTGTCCTTAATGCTGTCCTGCTTCTGGCGGATACTCCGGCGTATGGATGCCAGCTCGGGACTGGCGCTGTCCGACAGCTCTTCTTCATTCAAAATGGCCCCGGAAATAGCATCCTCCACCTGTTTGAAGGATCCAAGCTGTCTTCCAAGCTCCAGGGCACTATTCCCTTCATAATCCTCAGTCACATCCTGTGTAAGGTATTGCTTGATAATACGGGAGCAGCGCAGGGTGTCCCCCACCCTTAAAAGCTCACCAATTCCCAGGACGCCTCCGATATCCACCCGTTTAAGGGAGCCTCTTATATCATGAATGCCTCCGAAGGGAGGTGCTCCTTTTCGCCATAAATACTTGGCCGAATCGGTGGTCTCCTTAAGCCGGTAAGCCACCTCTTCCCTGTCGGAGACAGGCTCCAGCGTTTCAATATAGCTTCTTCCAAGGCTGGATGCAGTACGTTCCTCCAGCCGTTTTTTTATCTTATCAAATTCAAGCACCCGTAATGCTCTTTGATCCATGCTAGCCTAACCTTTCTAATGCGCCCTGCTCTCACCGGATTAAAACGGTTTTACAGGGCTTCCGGGGGGTTAAAGGGTTGTCAAAAACGGCAAAAAAAGCCGCAATGATAATTTTATCACATTACGGCTCATTCGCCTATAGTTGAGTTTATGCCTAATTATTCTTTATCCTTTATCCTTTCCAGTCGTTTTCGAGTTACTCCCCCATCCCCGCCAGGGCTTGCGCCTGTAATATGTACCTCATATACCTTAAAAGCCGTTTCACACAAAATAGTGGGGTTACAACACGCCATTCATGGTGAAATGAACACTCCCCGAAAAACCCCCCTTATATTTCATAAAATCCACCCTAGAAAAACATACAAAAGTTTACTATTATTTTCTATAAAGAATCTATTAAAATTTGTTTTTTTGAAAGGGTTACCGGTATATGAAAAAGCTGATTGACGG
>JAEXPO010000538.1 GCA_023446675.1 Bacillota bacterium
GTCCCGTCCCCGTCACCTAAAGGTGAGCCGTCTGATATTTCACTCTATGACAGAAGTAAAATAGCCGCGTTAATCGCCGCTTGCATTTCGTGCTATTTAGCGGAAAACCAAAGAATTATTTACGAAAAAGAGTGTTATGAAGGCTTTAATCAGCTATTAGATGAAAAAGCCTTTCTTATGACTGCCTTTAATTTTTCCGGAATTCAGCCCTTTATTTACTCTATTTCCTCAAAAGGGGCATTAAAGGGGCTTCGTGCCCGTTCCTTTTATCTTGAAGTGCTTATGGAAAACACGGTGGATGAGCTTCTGGACAATTTAGGCCTTACCCGGGCCAATGTGGTTTTTACAGGCGGGGGCAGCGCCCATATTGTATTGCCCAATACTCAGGAGGCAATAGAGAAAACATCTGTACTTGTGGGGAATATAAATGAGCGGCTTATGGAGGCCTTTGGAAGCAGCCTTTATTTAGCCTGTGCACAAGAGCCTTGCACGGCCAGGACGCTTTTTTACCCGGAAAAAGGCGCCGAAGCGTATGCGAAGCTATTTGAACGTTTAACAGCAAAGCTTACCGCCATTCAGCATCGGCGTTATTCGCCTAAGGATATACTTAAGCTCAATAAAAGAGAAAACAAGGAGCATCTGCGGGAATGCTCTGTTTGCGGATCCTCTGCGAGTCTTACGGATTACGGCTCCTCAGATCTTTTTTCAGGTGTAGAGGAGCGGCTTCTATGTGGGTACTGTGCTAATTTTGAGGGAGTATCCAATTTGCTTATCCGGGATGATCGGGTTCTTGCGGTGCTTAAAGAGAAGCCCGAAAGAAATTATATCCCTCTTATTGCTCTGAATGGTGAAAACCTTTATTTGTGCCCGCTAAGCGAAAAGGAGCTGTTCGCTGGCAGCGGCGCGATCAGAGAGGATTTGGTCAGGGTTTATACCAAAAATAAAAAGGCAGCCGGAATTCCTAAGGCAAAGCGCCTGTGGATGGGAACTTATGCCAAACGTAAAGAAGGAGCGGCACTTTGTACCTTTGAGGAGCTTGCGGAATTGTCAATGGGCTATAAGCGGATAGGTGTTTTACGGGCAGATGTGGATAATTTGGGAAGTACCTTTGCCAAGGGCTTTGTGCGTATGGAGGGCAAGGAACCGGATTACAGCCTGCTTACTTTACCGCGTACCGCTGCTTTGTCCCGCAGCTTATCTCAGTTTTTTAAGCTTTACCTTAATAAAATATTAGAAGAGGGCTCTTTTTCGCTGACTGGCCGTGGAAAGAGATTAAGAAATTGTGTTATCGTCTATTCCGGTGGTGATGATTTGTTTCTTGTGGGGTCCTGGGATGATGTTTTGGAGGCAGGTGTGGATATACGCAGCGCTTTCCATCAGTATACGGACGGAGCCTTGTCTCTTTCAGCTGGAATGGCGCCTTTTGAAACCAAGTATCCCATAGCCCTTATGGCTGATGAAACGGCTCTCTTAGAGCATGAGGCTAAAAATTGTGTCTGCGAAGGCAGCAGCAAAGACGCTCTCTCACTCTTTGGCTTTGAAATAGAGGACGGCAAGGCTATTGCTCCCCATACCTATTCATGGAAAGTATTTATTTATAATGTTATTAATGAAAAGCTGAAAGTAATACGGGAATATTACTCTTGCGCTAGTGCGCTGGATGCGGATAGCGATCCTGGAAACGTTTTTCTGCATTATCTATTATCTCTCTTAAAGCAGGCTGAGAAAGATAAAATAAATATTGCCCGTCTGGCTTATATTCTTGCCCGAAGGGAACCAGGAAAAAAGGCGAGGGAAGAAGCTATAAGGGCCTATGAAAGCTTTAAAGACAATATCTACATGTGGATAAGGAATTCTGAGGATAGGCGGCAGCTTGTCACCGCAGTAATGCTTTTTCTTTATACGAGAAGAAGCAGGGAGAAAGAAGAACAAAACGATATGGGAGATTAATCAGACAGTGAAAGGCAGACAATGAAAGGTACACAGTGCACAGAAAGCGCTATGTGGTGTAATAAGGAAGGGAGAGTGAAGAAATGAGCGACGGTTTTAACATGATGGATGAAAAGTTAAAGGCTGCCGGTTATGAGGATAGCGGCACGGAAAAGAATGTGAAGCCATTAAGTCAGAATGAGGCAATGGATGTTCCCAAGGATTATGTTGACGCGGCAGAAAAACTAATTAAAGAACTTAAATCAGAAAAAGAGAACATATTGAAGGAATCCAAAAGACTGAAAAAATGGGAACCTATTCCTGAAATTCTGTTCGACACGGTGACAACCAGCAAATTAAGAACGCTGTTAACTCTCATAAACGATATTCACAACAAGATTGAACTAACCCAGAATTCTGAGAGTAAACTAACCGATTCTTTACAGGCTCAGTTAAAGTATTTGCTAATTCGGGTGGTTTATGAAGCAGGCAGGGAAGATGATAAAGGCAAATCCATGAAGGGTTTTATAGAAAAGGCCAATCTGATTCCCTATATAAGGGGAATACAGGATGATAGGGACAAGTTTATCCGCTTTTTTCGTTATATGGAGGCATTGGTTGCGTTTCACCGTTATTATGGCGGAAAAGATTAAAAAAGGAGGAAAAGCATATGCACTACCCTAAGAAAATAAAAATCTCGTTTAAGCTGAAAACCCTGACCGGAATGTACATAGGAGGTTCTTCTATGCTTGCGGCTATCGGATCGGTAAGCAATGTTATAATAAAGGATTCCAAAACAGGACTGCCCATGATCCCTGGCTCCAGCTTAAAGGGAAAAATGCGTACGCTTCTTGTGCGATCATTTTCAGAAGCACGGTATACACAAAAATGGGAGGATGATCCCACAGAAATTACTCGACTTTTTGGTACACAAGGCAAGAAAAAAGATAATGTGTACCCTAAAGCCGCGAGGCTTCAATTCTGCGATGCATTTCTCGTAAACCGGGAAGAGCTTGACCGGAGAGGCGGGTCTGTTGAAATTAAAGTGGAAAATAATATCAACCGTTATACCTCGATGGCCATGCCAAGACAGCTTGAAAGAGCCGTGAGAGGTTCGGAATTCCAGATTTATTTGGTATATGATATTGAAACCACGAAATGGGAGGAGATTGAAAAGGATTTCGAAAATATAAGCCATGCCTTAAAAATGCTTTCTCTGGATTATCTGGGTGGTCAGGGGACACGCGGTTACGGCAAGGTATCGTTTAGCAATTTTCAGGTGGAAATAATCCATGATTTTAGTGACGAGGACAAGACGAAAGCACAAGAAAAGGAAGGTAAACTCTTAAATAAATTGAAGGAAGCTGAGAATTATGCCGGTTTCAATCTTTAAGCTAACCTTTACCACGGGGCTGCATATTGGTATGGATTCCTCCGGCAAGTCGCTGGACAACGGAAGATTAGGCATTCATTCAGATACGCTTTTTTCCGCTCTTTGCTTGGAGGCATTAAAGGCGGGATGTATGAATGAGTTTTATAAGGCAGCTGACGCTAATGGACTTGTTCTGTCCGATGCCTTGCCCTTTGACGGGAATACTTATTATTTTCCACGTCCTGTCCTTTATAACGAAACTTGGATTAACGCAGCAAATCCAAGTGTACGGAAAGCAATAAAAGCCTTTTCATATATTCCAAGTACAGAATACAAGGCCTATTTTGATTATTTGTCAGGTAAAGGTGAGGCTCCTAAATGGGCTATGGGGAATTTCGGTGTTTTGGACAGTCAAATGCGTGTAGCTATTGAGCGGGATGGAGCCTCCACACCCTATAACTTGGCTTACTGGCGCTTCCGTGAGGGCTGCGGCTTATATTTGCTGGTACAGTGGCAGGAAGAAGCAGACCTTAAAATGATAAGTGCGCTTCTTCACGCTTTGGGCCTGTCCGGTATAGGAGGAAAGTCGTCTTCAGGGCTTGGGAAATTTGATGTTGAAAAGAAGGCAGTCCCGGAGGATATGGCCGCTGTGCTTATGAATGAAACAGCGGATTATCAGATTCTTTTGGGAGTGGGGCTTCCTGAGGATAACCTTCTGGAGGAAGCTTTGAATGACGGGTGGTACAGCCTTATCCGAAGAGGCGGTTTTATTCGCTCAGATACCTACAGCGTGCAGCCTGTTAAAAAACAGGCAATCTATATGCTGGCTCCGGGATCGTGTCTCCGAAGGCGATTTGAAGGGAGTATTAAGGATGTAGCCCCTGATAAGGGAGAAAAAGCACATCCGGTATGGCGCAACGGAAAGACTCTTTTTGCGGGGGTAAGTTTATGAAATATGGTAGGTATAACCAGTTTGAGCAGTTTAAATTGAAGCTGCAAACACTGGCTCCCGTTCATATTGGATCTGGTCAGAGCTTTACTAAAAAAGAGTATATTCATGATCGGAAAAAGAAAATAATTCATGTTCCCGATTTGGTGAAGCTTACGGATTACCTTTATGGTAAGGGGCTTTTGTCCGCATTTGAGCTTTATTTTGAAGCCGACGCGAGATCTGACTTGGGTCTTTTTTTAACGGAAAATAACATTAGTGAAGACGAGTACCCTGCGTTTATTGTCTATTCCATTGATGCAGGGGAGG
>JAEXPO010000148.1 GCA_023446675.1 Bacillota bacterium
CACCTACATTGTTATGCTTGTCAAAAACGAGAATCTCCTGGGCTTTGTCTCCCTAAGCGATGCCGTTACGGGCAAGCCGTACACGGAAACCAGCTTTGAGCTTATTGAAAGCCTTGCCTCGTCTACCTATATCTCCGTATCCAACGCACAGCTGTTCAGTCAGGTGGCGGAGCAGAAAAGAAATATACAAAGCAAGCTGGATAAGCTGGTCTCATTGAACCGCCTGATTAAGAATATAAACAGCTCCCTTCGTACGGAAGCGCTGCTGGGGCTAACGCTTAATACTCTGAAAGTGGCATTTGACGTTAAAAAGGCTGTGCTTGCCCTCTATGACAAGGAGAGCCGCACCTTTATCCCGGCGGGAGCCATCGGCGTTGACGAGCCTATTGGGCAATTCGTCGCGCACCCCATGTGGGATATGCTGTTTGAGGGCAAAACCCTTGTAATTAATCAGGAATGGGAAGCGTCAAGGTATCTGCCGGAGGAGCTGACTGAACGGCTGGGGCGTATAGGAGGCGCCGCCCTTGTACCCTTAAGTCTGGAACGCTCCGAAACGGAGCTTTTAGGTGTGATTATGGTTTTCCTGTATGGCAAATCCATTGTGGGAAGCGAGGAAAACGTCCTTATTCTTGAAAGCATAGCAGGGCATGTTGCACCGTCACTGTATAACCTGGCAACCTTGGAGGAGCAAAAGCGCTTTCTTTTGCCCAATCCCATTGAGCTTTTTAAAAAAGAGCTTAAAAAGGAAGTTCGACGGGCTGAAGAATGGTCCATGGAGCTGGAGGTACTGGAGATTATGGACAGCAGGGATTTTGTATTTAAAGGGGAGTGGATAGCCGATAAGCTCAAAGAGGAATATGCTCAGGTTTTCCCTTTTTCGTACAATAATGTATTTATTATACACAACCAAATTACTCAGGACGCAGAAAACAGAATGCGCAGATGGACGGGGATAGAGAGCCTTCGGGTTAAGCAGCTTGTGTATGGCAGGGATTTCAAAAGCTTTGCCGAATTTTTCACCCTCTTTGTATAGAAGCCAGGTAGCTTTTAGTCAGATTTGCTGATGTAAAGGGCTGCTAAAAGAATAAAGAGCTCCGAGCAGCCTTTGCGGTAATCGGAGCTCTTTTTGCTATGAAAGAGAGGGTTATTTCTTTGCGTTTAATAGCCTGTCAATACGGTGAAAAATCGCCAGTGCCGGATCCATGGGCACTTCCACGCCCACCGTACCCTCCGGAATAACAACGGGGGATGTCTTTCGGAAGGCTTTTCCCTGAAATTGAGGGAGCCATTCCCTGTTAACTTCAAAAAGCTCAGCCACCATGTCCCTTGTTTGCTGGAGGGTAAGCACCGCCGAGGTGAGAGGATCCAGGGCCACCGCGGCATAAACCAGCTCCGGATCCCCTGTCAGGGCAGCTTCGGCAGCCAGCATCTGTACGGTGACATTAGTTTGGTTAAGGGCGGCAAGCTGCATGGGAAGATCCCCTGTTACCGTAGGATGAAGACCGGTACGATCAACGTATACAGGAACCTCCACACAGCACTCCGAGGGCAGATTGGTAATATACCCCCGGTTCAGAACATTGCCGTTGAAGCGAAAAACCTTATCCGTCTCCATGGCCTCCAGGATATAGGAGCAGTACTCCACACTGCGGGGCTCCAGATAGCCGTTTTCAAAACAGGGAAGCTCAGTGTCCTCCACTTGCCCAGAAACGCCGGCCTTATCCTCGTCGGCAGGAGCGCCAAAGCGGGGCTGATCGCAATAATCCCGGATAACCTGGGGATTTTTGCGGAACCAGGACAGGTATTCGGAAAGATGGTGGGTGCTTTCTGTCATAAAATAGCCGAAGTGACGCATGACCTCACCCCGCACCTTTTCAGGAAGATAATAGCCGGGCTTTTCCATGTTTTCCCGAAGAAGGGGGTAAAGGTCCTGTCCCTTGCTTTCAAGCTTTAAAAACCAGGCCATATGGTTTATACCTGCGGCCATATAATCAATGTCTTCTTTTTTCACTCCGGTATACATGGCGATGAGCTGAAGGGTGGTTTGCACCCCGTGGCAAAGGCCCACGCAGCGGATCTTGGAAGCTTTGCCCAAGGCCAGGCACACGGTTGCCATGGGGTTCACATAATTCAAAACCAAAGCGTTGGGGCATAATTCTTCAATTTCCTTAAACAGGGAGGTAAGAACAGGAAGGGTGCGCAGGGCTCTAAAGACGCCGCCCGGGCCCAAAGAATCACCAATGGCCTGGTCCACTCCGTATTTTAAGGGGATGGATTTATCGCAAGCCACCACCTCCGAGCTTCCCACCTTCAGCATTAAAATGACATAATCCGCATCCTTAAGTGCCTCCCGGCGCTCGGTGGTTGAGTAAACCCTTGCCGACAGTCCGTTTTTTTGGATGACCCTGGCGGCGTTTTCTTCGGTGACCTTAAGCTTTGAAAGGGTTGGCCCCATAAGAGCATAAGTAAATCCGCTGAGAGCGGGGGTGGCCAGCATATCGTTAAGCAGGGTCTGGCAGAATACTATACTGCCTGCGCCAATCATGGCTATTTTGCCCATAAGCATGTCCTTCCTTCAGTAACAAATTTGAACCCTCTGCTTTTACAGGCTCTTGAACCCTATTATAAACTGCCGCCGGAGGCTTGAGAACCCCCGGATTACAAGGAGTTTATGCAAGCCGGCCTATATCGCAGGAAGCTGTTACGGGTTCGGCAAAATGATGTATACTATCTTGGAATTGAAGCTTGTTCACCCATAACCACTGTGATAGAATCGTAATCGGCAAGGCTTTCCGATGGGGGGCCTTGCTTAAAGCAGCTTTTTAACAAGCAATGCAGAGCGATGAGAGGGAGAGTTGAAATGATTCATTTGTGGGAAAAGGATGTACCGGGTTATGATCCGGCATTGGGGCAGCCAATCCCCAATATAACACCCTATCTAATTGAAGACGGGCAAGAGCACAGCTGTATTCTGGTATGCCCCGGAGGCGGATATAACCATAAAGCGCAGCATGAAGGGGAGCCAATCGCCCAATGGCTTAACAGCATCGGTATTTCGGCTTTTGTACTGGATTACCGTGTGGCGCCCTATAAACACCCCTGGCCTTTATCCGATGCTCAGAGGGCAATCCGCACCATCCGCAGCAGCAGTACCCAATGGCACATTGATAAAAACCGCGTGGGTATTCTGGGCTTCTCAGCAGGAGGGCACCTTACTTCCACCGCGGCAACCCATTTTGATGCAGGCAATAAGGATGCGACAGATCCCGTCGAGCGGGAAAGCAGCCGTCCCGACGCAGCCGTTCTATGCTATCCGGTTATTTCCTTCGGTGAGGTACGTCATCACGGCTCCATGGTCAACCTTATAGGAGAAAATCCTCCGGAGGATCTCAGGCATAATCTGTCCAACGAAAATGCCGTAGGTCCGAATACGCCGCCCGTCTTTTTGTGGCATACCTCCGACGACGCTGCCGTACCGGTAGAAAACAGCCTGCTGTTTGCTTCCGCCATGGCCAGGCATAAGCTTAATTTTGCTCTTCATGTCTATCGAAGCGGCCGTCATGGTTTAGGGCTTGCAAATGACTTCCCTGAGGTTTCCCTGTGGAAAAAGGAATGCGAGCTGTGGCTCAGGGCCATTGGTTTTTAAGCCCTGGCTATAAAGCCTTAATAAAAAGGAGGTACTCACTATGGCTTTTATGGAATGCCGTATTAATTCCCAGATACTAGGAGTGCATACCGTGATTAACGTGATTATCCCTCAAACACCCGGACCCCATCCGGTGATGTATTTGCTCCACGGCCTTTCCGACGATGAATCGGCTTGGGTACGCAATACTTCCATTGAAAGATATGCGGTTGAAAAAAATCTGGCGGTAATTATGCCCGATGTAAACCGGAGCTTTTACACGGATATGGTGCAGGGGGCCAAGTACTGGACCTATGTGAGCGAAGAGCTTCCTGAAATTGTCCGCAGCCTGTTCCATGTATCCCATAAGCGAGAGGATACCTTTGTAGCCGGGCTGTCCATGGGAGGCTACGGCGCCTTCAAGCTGGCCTTAAACCAACCGGAGCGCTTTTTCGCGGCGGCCAGCCTGTCCGGTGCGCTGGATATGGAGAGCCATTTTGGTGAGAACTGGAACAGCATGGAGGAATTCCTGCGTATTTTCGGCAAAAGAGAAGACTTTAATGGCAGCATCAATGACCTCTTTCACGTTTCCGAAAGCCTGAAGAAGTCGGGGGTAGCCATACCCAAGCTTTACCAGTACTGCGGAACAGAGGATTTCCTTTACAGCGGGAATCAGAATTTCCTATGCCATGCCAAAGCTCTTGGTCTGGATCTTACCTATACGGAAGGGTCGGGGGCTCATGCGTGGCTTTACTGGGATCAGCAAATTGCTAAGGTGCTGGAGTGGATAGACTCCTTCGGTAATCGCTAGGTGATTTGCCGGTTAACGCTTTAAACTGTCTGCTAAGATAACCCGGGCTTGAAAAACCTGTACGGGCGGCTATGTCCTCAAGGGTTGCGCCCGGGTTGTCAAGAAAGCCCTTGACGATTTCTATACGGGTGCTCAGAAGCTTTTCCTTGAAGGACATCCCGTAATACTCCTTCAAAATGCGATCCAGGTGCCGGACGCTGACGCCAAGGGTTTTAGACAGGACCTCCGGCGTAAGGGGCCTGTCATAGCTTCTGAAAAAATTATCTGTCAATTTCCGCCGCAGGTCTGCTGGAATCTTTTCCGGCATACCGTAGTCGGCGGTTTTTTCATGGGCAAATTTCCGAAGCACCTCAATGATGAGCTGGGAGGACAGGTTTTGAAGGAGGGTATAATAGCCGATGAGCTTTATTTCCAGTTCGTCCAGCATAGCGGCGGCAAGCCGCCAGGTTTCATAGGTGTCCCTTCCCAGCCAGAACCGGGTGTTTATAAGCGCACATTTAAGCCCCTCAAGCTCACCGGAGGGCGGGCAGAAGTACCGGGATGGAAGCTTGTCCGCGAAGTGAAATTCGAATTCAAAGGCATATTCACACATGGGGTCAAGGG
>JAEXPO010000599.1 GCA_023446675.1 Bacillota bacterium
AGCTACGGGTGATGAAATAGAAGCTCTTCTATTAGAGCTTCCCGTACCAGAGTTTGACAAAAATACTGCAATCCAGCGTTTAAGACAAGCGGTCAAAAACAAAAGAAAGAAAAAGCCTCCCTATCGAAAGCTCCTTTTGCTGGCAGCGGTTTTAACTCTTTTTGCCGTGCCTTATTTCGCGTCCGGCAGCAATAGCTTTGCCCCTGTACGATTTATCACAAAAATACTTTCATCGGTTAATATTTACGATGAACAGGGAAATTCGGCTTTAATCCATCAAAGGATAATATCTATGCCCGAAAGCCAAGAACAGTTGGAGGAATGGAATGCATTATACAGCGAGTTTAATTACTTGATAGACAAACACAGACGGGAGCTTGATGAAAAGGAAAAAGAGATATTTTTGATAACCGCTATATACGCCCAATATGGGAGCTTCTCCCTCCTTGAAAAGGATGTCTGGCTATCGCCGGCGGAGGATTTCTCATCACTCCTTCCCTTCCCCTTTTCCGTAATGGAGAAAATTCCCGATAAATATCATTTTAAAAAGGTACTGGCTCATTTTCCGGCTCAAAAAGACGGCTGGGATACGGACAAGCTTTACCAGGAGGCTTTAAAGAAAGGGCTAAGCTATATTACTGAAAAAATTCCGTCTCAGGAGACACCGGACAGACTAACACTTTTTTACACGGAAAGCAGCGGTATCAATGAAATAAAAATAACCCTTGAGTTTGTGGATACGCCCACTTTTATAGAGCATCAGTCAGAAAACCGTAAAGAACCGGAGAGTATGAAAGAGATAACGAGTGAGATTCTTACCCTGGAGGGCAGGAAGGTTCTTCACCGTTCAAACATCAATGGCAGATTCGAAGAACTCATTTTTTCGGTCCCAATCACTGCTCCCGATGCCCCTCACAACTATATCCTTTATACTGTCTCCTTCCCGGCCTCTACCCAATTGTACCCCGATATGCTGCCGGTTGTTCTTGAGTGCATAAAGAACATGCTTTGAAGGCATTGCTTGAAAAAAGGAGGTTCTTAAGCTTTGTTCAGCCTCACCATATGAATATGATCCTCCCAGACACCGTTTATATTAAGGTATTCCCTAGACAGTCCTTCATAGATAAAGCCTGCCTTTTCACAAACCCCCAGGGAGGCTTTATTGCGGGGCATAACATTGGCCTCTATCCGGTGAAGGCCTATTTCCTTAAAGCCAATTTCAACAAGCTTTTCAATGGCTTCCGTCATATAGCCCCGGCGCAAATGCGATCCGTCCAGCTTATAACCCAGAAAACAGGATTGAAAAGCTCCCCAGACAATATTATTGAGAGCAGCCATACCCATAATTCTGTCAGGATCGCTCTTTAGGGACAACCAGAAGCGAAAGCCCCTTTTAAGCCTGGCATTGGAAGCATCTTCTTCCAAAAGGGCCCGTTGATGGGCCTCTTCATAGAAGGGGGCTTCCCTTTTCGGCTCAAAAGGGCTTAAAAATTTTCGGTTTCTAAAATAGTATTCTAAAACGGCGGAAGCCATATCCGGATCTGAAAGCTTTAAGTACAAGCGTTGAGTTTCATAAATATTCTGCATTTCCATTTCCATTTCCATTTCCTTTTCTCTTTAAACAGGCCATTTCCATACTTATGGCATTATGCCATTTATTTAATTCATATTTTTCCCAGTTATTCCATTTATTCTTTATGCGGTTATTCCATTCATACTTATGACGGTTATGCTA
This sequence comes from Bacillota bacterium, assembly GCA_023446675.1. Lineage (GTDB taxonomy): Bacteria > Bacillota > Clostridia > DSM-8532 > DSM-8532 > DTU059. The sequence goes on from JAEXPO010000599.1 coordinate 1,736, forward strand.
TTTATTCTTATGCAATTATTATTATTCTACTGCCGGAACAATTTTTTGTGCATTCACATCCACCAGCCCAAAGGTTGTCAGCCTGAGCTTCGGAATAACCGGAAGGCTTGTAAATGAAAGCGTCATAAAAGGATCAACAGCCTTACTGATTCCAAGCTGGTAAAGGAGCTCCTTTGCATTTTGCAATAAGGCCTCCATCTCCTCCAGCGGTTGCAGTCCCATCAAACCGGCAATTGTAAGAGGAATATGAACAACAATATTACCATCCACAGCAACAGCGATGCCACCGCCGTTTTTAGATACCGTATTAGCGGCCAAAGCCATATCCTGGTCATTGGTACCGGCCACAATTAAGTTATGTGAATCATGTGCAATACTGGTTGCAACAGCTCCCTTTTTTAATCCATAGCCGCCTAAAAAACCAAGTCCTATATGGCCTGTGCTGTGATGGCGCTCAATAACCGCCAGCTTGATGATATCCTGCCCAACGGATACACCGCCCTCCGCTATAGTCTCAGGGCTCAGATCCATCAGACGTTCGTCTGTTAACAGCTCATGTGGGGTAAGCCCTATAACGCGTTGCTTTGTGCCTGTTAAGGCAATCTTAAAATCAGAAGGCTGAAGGAGGGGCATATTGAAGGAATTGAATACACGCCCGTATTTCTCATGCTTCGAAAGTAAATCAACATCCTTTTGCGGCACAACTACTTGACCGTTTTGGGCTACCATAACACCGCGCTTAAAAACAGCCTGAACCTGAAAAGCGGATAAGTCGTCAACCAACACCAAATCGGCAGCATAACCCGGAGCAATTGCGCCTCTTTTATCTAATTTAAAGTATGTGGCAGGTACGATTGTTCCCATTTTAATGGCGCAAACAGGGTCCGCACCATAGCGAATGGC
>JAEXPO010000600.1 GCA_023446675.1 Bacillota bacterium
GTGTGAGAGGTCGGCTGCTCAATTAATGAGCAGCCTCCTACTCGATTGCGTTTTAAGAAAGCTCCGGAAAAATAGGGCCTATAAGGAGGAAACAGCCATGTATGATCACCGAAAATATCAAAAACAGTTTTATTTGCCCCCAATAGTAACTCATGATTGGATAGAGAAGGATTTTATAGAAAAAGCGCCTCTATGGTGCAGTGTTGACTTAAGGGACGGCAATCAGGCACTGGCCGTTCCCCTGAGCCTCAAGGATAAGCTTGAAATGTTTGAGCTTTTAGTGGCAATCGGCTTTAAGGAAATTGAGGTAGCCTTCCCTGCCGCTTCTGATACGGAGTTCAAATTCTTAAGAACCCTTATTGAAGAAAAAAGGATACCGGAGGATGTGACTATTCAGGTTATCACCCAGGCCAGGGAGCATATTATACGAAGGACCTTTGAAGCGCTGGAGGGTGCGCCAAGGGCTATTGTTCATCTGTATAACTCCACCTCGGAGGTACAGCGCAGGCAGGTGTTCAAGAAATCCAGGGAGGAAATCAAGCAGATTGCCGTTTTGGGGGCTCATTATGTGAAGCATTGGGCCCAGAAAACCCGGGGAGAATTTTATTTTCAGTACAGTCCCGAAAGCTTTCCGGGAACAGAGGTGGATTATGCCCTGGATATTGTCAACAGTGTTTTGGAGGTTTGGGAGCCTGTACCCGGCCATAAGGCCTACATTAATATACCCACGACGGTGGAAAATGCCATGCCTCATATTTTTGCCGGCCAGATAGAGTATATCCACAAGCATATGATGCTAAGAGACAGTGTTATCTTATCGGTACACCCCCACAATGATCGGGGCTGCGGAGTGAGCGACGCGGAATATGGGATCCTGGCCGGTGCCCAGCGGGTGGAGGGCACTCTTTTCGGCAACGGGGAGCGAACGGGAAATGTGGATCTTGTAACTCTTGCCATGAATCTGTATGTCCAGGGAGTAAATCCGGAGCTGGACCTCAGTGACATGGAGAAAATTGTGGACACATATGAGCGGCTCACGAAAATGAAGGTCCATGAAAGACAGCCCTACTCCGGCTCCCTTGTCTTCACGGCTTTTTCCGGTTCCCATCAGGATGCTATTGCCAAATCCATGGATTACCGTGAAAGGGAGGAGCAGGAAATATGGGATGTGCCTTACATCCCTGTTGATCCCGGTGATTTGGGCAGAAATTATGAAAAGGACGTTATTCGTATTAACAGCCAGTCCGGCAAGGGCGGTATAGGCTACCTTCTTCATACGCATTATGGAATAAAGCTGCCCTACAAAATGAACGAGGAGCTGGGCTATCTGGTGAAGAGCCAATCGGATAAAAGCAGGAAGGAGCTTTCCCATGAGGAAATTTACCGTCTGTTTTTAAGGGAATACCTGAAGCTTGGCAGCGCATATGCTCCGGCAGGCGGAGCAGCTTGTCTGGATGAGGCCATTGACGTCATCCGCTCTGCGACGGGATGGGACTTTATGCTGGAATGCCTGGAAAAGCATGGTGTCACAGATAATGGCATCCAAAAGACCATGGCCTTCGCGGGCATTATATGGCAGAACCGGCTTTATTGGGGGGCGGGACAGGATGAAAACGCCGAAACGGCGTCGGTGCACGCCCTGAAGGCAGCCGTCAGCCGCCTGGAGCAGAGGATGAATGGCAATGGATAAAATCAGAAAGGCCGACATTCTGGAGCATTTGAAGGAGCCTGATGAAAGAGAGCTTTTTTATAAAGCCTATGACAGAATTTGCAGGGAAGAGGCCAACAGGGATGCCTTTTTGCAAAGGTACGGCCACGAGGAGCTTAGAGCCTCTCACATGTACGTTAAGGAAATTCTTACTGGAAACGGGGAGGATTTTAAAAAGGAAGCAACCATGTGGAAGGATGACGGCAAGCATATCGAGGTGGCCAAATACAGCCGCTGTATGCCCCAAATTCCTGCTGTCCATGACTTTTTTGAAATCGTAGGGGTCCTTGAAAATACCATGTCGCTTAAAACCAAAACAGGAGAGGTTTTTCTTAAGGAGGGGGATATCTGCTTTATTCCTCCCGGTACGCTGCATGTGCCCGTGATACAGGACAACACGCTTGCCCTTCAGCTTATGATCCGCAAAAGCACCTTTATGCAGGCTTTTTCAGCTATTATGGCAGGACCTCACCTTTTGTCGGAATTTTTTATCAATGCCCTTTACCTGAATAAATCCGGAGAACTGCTGCTTTTTCATTGCAGTGAAGAGACTGAAATAGAAAATACACTGCTGAAGCTCTACCTTGAAAACAAAAATCACGAGCCCTATTATGAAATGATTATGAACAGCAGCTTTCAGGTCCTTCTGTTTCACCTTATCCGAATTGGGGACAAATGCAGCGAGAGCCTTTCGGCTGTTCACGTCCAGGACACCCTTACAGTAAGACTATTGGAATATATACAGAGCCACTATACCCATGTGACGGTAGCTGATGCGGCCAGGGCCTTTCATTTTTCAAAGCCTTACCTGTCAAAATACATTCGCATGAAAACCGGCATGCCCTTTAGTGTCATCATACGGAGTATAAGACTGGAAAAAGCCCATTCCATGCTTTATGGAACAAATTTAAGCATTGCCGCTGTAGCGGCGGAGGTGGGTTATAAAAACGTGGAGCATTTTATACGTCTGTTTAAAAAAACCTACGGTGAAACTCCGGGCTTATACCGCACCAGGCACAAAAATAAAGGCCCGGCAAACAATCTGGGCGAATAAAATGAAATCGGTATGCCAAAGCGCTGGGGGAGAACCCCTGTTATCTCTCCCGAAGCTGCTATGCCGGGCTTTATTGCCCCTGATATATGTGCCATGTTATAATTAATAAACTTGGATTACTTTATAGCCGTTAATCCATAACAAATGAAGTTGGTGCCATTATGGGATGTCACACCGGGGGTGTAGGAATATGGCAATACGAAATGCGGCTAAAGCGATTATCCTTCATGAAGGAAAGGTTCTGCTCAATAAATGCCTGGGAGACAAGGGGCAGATCTATTATGATTTGCCGGGAGGCGGACAGCATCCCTATGAGACCATGGAAGAGGCTGTCGTAAGAGAATGCCTTGAGGAGACAGGATATCTTGTAAAACCCCTGCGTTTTGCTGCGCTGGCTGAAGAGATTTATTACAATGAAGAATTGCGTTCGCGTTTTCCGGATTATGCTCATCGGGTGCATCATGTTTTTGTATGCCAAATTTTGGATTTCAATCCGGGAAAGGCCACGGAAACCGATTATCAGCAGGAGGAAAGCGTGTGGCTTTCCCTAGACGAGGTTGATTCCCTTGATATTCGTCCCCGCCAGATAAAGGAAGTCTTCCATGAGCTTATCCGTTCCTCCCATCCATTGTACCTGGGAGCCGTCCATGAAAAATGATGCAGGCGCTTATTCCTGCCAGGCTTAACTAAAGCCCTAATAAAGGAAAACCAGGAGGCTTAACATGAAATATGTACACACCAATATCATTGCGGAGGACAGCCAGCGCCTCATTGCCTTTTATAAAAAGGTCTTTGGCTTAAGGAGCATCGGAAAATCGAGAGATCTTAAAGGAGAATGGGTTGACAGGCTGACAGGCCTCACGGATGCCCATATTGTGGGGGAGCACCTGGCTATGCCGGGGTATGACGGAGAGCTTCCCACCCTGGAGATCTTTACGTATAAAAGCGGATCAGAAAAAGAAGGTAAAACGGAACAACCTGTGAGCGAAAAGCGGATTAACCGCTTGGGCCTGGCTCACCTGGCGTTTGAGGTGGAAAAGGTGGAGGAAACCCTGGAAAGGCTTCTGCAGGAAGGCGGAAGCTTGGTAGGTGAACAGGTCTCCACAATCTACCCGGACGGAAAACAGGCTGTTTTTGTTTATGCCGCAGATCCTGAGGGGAATATTATTGAACTGCAAAATTGGAGTTAAAGAGATAAGCTCTTTATATACATTAAAGCAGTGCTTCTTGTGAATCATTCCATAATATGTAATTTAATATTCGAATCACTATAAGCTTCAGGTAGCCCTGAAGCTTATAGCTGATGCTCTTTAAGCTTCATAACAACCAACTGGAGCCCTGTTCCAGGACCGTTCTTTACGATTTCTTTATACGTTCCTAGGCATGTAATATTTGCGAACACCTATTTAATATGATACAATTGAAATATATATATGATTTTTATATGTTTTTTGTGTACATACATATACATGTAAAAATGAAGATTCATGTACACACATTAATTACGCATATTCTGAATTGTTTATGTAAAAAACTTATTTCTTATTTAACGGTAGCTCCTTGTGCGATGCAATACCAATGCCACTAAAACTACCTCTTGGTCTTCGTATTCGTTTGGATTTGCCTGTAAAGCAATTGATGCATTCATGGCGTTACTTTGTATTTATGGAAATCAGTGACTTTTAAAGAACACAGAATTTGCGGCCTGAAATCCAACGAAAGCAGGTGGTTTTCTTAAATAGGAGCATTGCGTATCGAGAGATTCTGGGGTTTAAATGGTGGTATTTGCTTTTTAACGGAGTACTGTTTGTCTTGTTTTTGCTAATACGCGGCGTTGCGTTTGATCCCTTTATAGGATTGCTCATGGGGAGCGTGTTTTCTCTGTTGAATTTCTATATTATGGGTGTAACGATTGAACGTTCCATGCAAAAGACCTCCGGCCTGTCTGCAGTGAGCGTCGGGATCGGTTATATTATTCGGGCTGCTCTTATGCTTGCTGTGCTTTACGCAGCATCAAGAATCAGTATGGATACCTTTATCAGCGCGGTGCTTCCACTGTTTTTCCCTCGAATAATATTGACTCTAAAGAGCAGAAAAGGAAGTGAGGGATCTTGCAAGGAGCAAAAATAGTTTATCAATTTGGTGAATCCGGACTTTTAATAACTGAAACCGTCTTTTTGTCCCTATTGGTTTTGCTGTTTGTCACCGCGGTATGTTATTGGCTTACACGAAATTTAGCAAAAGTGCCCTCTACAAAGCGCCAGCTGGTTGCCGAAATAATTGTAAGCAGCGTAAACAATATGATAAAGACCACCATGGGCCAGAGGTATGTCAAGGGCTATGCCCCTTACATAGCGGCCATTATGGCATATTCGTTCATGGGGAGCTCTCTTAGCCTTTTTGGGCTGCGTCCGTTAACAATCGATTTGAATGTAACATTAAGCTGGGGTTTAATGACCTTTATTCTGATGCAGGCCAACCGGTTTAAATCTTATGGATTTACAGGCTATTTCAAGAATCTGGCCAGCCCGATTGCATTTATGATGCCGCTTAATATGCTCAGTGAGATGATTATTCCCGTATCTCTGGCATTTCGGCATTTTGGAAATATACTGGGTGGATCGGTAATAATGAGTTTGGTTCGGGATGGCCTGAATTCCTTAAATAATTCCCTTGGTATTCCCTTTCCACTGGTACAGATAGGTATTCCGGCGGCACTGTCGGCTTATCTGGACGTTTTTGCAGGGTTTCTTCAGGCCTATATTTTCGCAACGCTGACCATGGTTTTCATCAGCAACAGAGGTAAGGAAGAACTCGTTTGACAGACTGTTAAAAGCTGTTTGTACAAAGCAGTTCATAATAAATATAAAACGACAGGGAGGTTTTTTTCATGGAAAAAGCAATTGTTCTCGCAGCCTCAGCCATTGCAGCGGCATTGGCATTAATTCCGGCGGCTGCAACCGGTGTAAGTCAGGGTCTGGCCGCAGCGAAAGCCTGCGATTCGGTAAGCCGCCAGCCCGAAGCAGCCGGGCAAATTACACGTACTTTGATTATCGGAAGTGCGATGGCTGAAACATCAGGCATTTACGGTTTTATTATCGCCTTGGTGCTGGTTCTTATTAATCCCCTCGTAGGCAAGCTCTAAGGTTTAAGCCTGGCCGGTATTAAAGCCGGCAAAAAGATATATGTGGGGAGAATGTTGCGTATGAGCGAAATTATATCAATCGATCCGCTGGTTATTTTGGTGTCGATGCTGAATACGTTTGTTCTTTTTCTCATCATTAAGCACTTTTTGTTTGACAAGGTCAACGCCGTGTTAGCGGAACGCCAAAAGGATATTGAGACTGCGATTCAGGATGCTGAAACCCAAAAGCACAAGGCTTACAAAACACTTCAGGAATGCGAGGACAAAATCGCCTTCACCAACGAGGAAGCGGTTCAAATTGTAAGCAGAGCCAGAAGAAAGGGCGAAAGCATTGTATTTGAAGCCCAGGCACAGGCTGCGGACTTAAAAAATAAAGCTGCTAAAGATATAGAGCTTGAAAAGCGCCGGGCTGTCATCGATCTTAAAGATGAGATCTCTGAGCTGGCGATTTTCGCCGCGGCGAAAATTACACAAAAAGAATTTGATGAGGAAGCAAACAAGAAGCTTATTGAAGAGTTTCTGGCGATGTAGCAAGAATAGAGGGGATAGCTTCTTTTATTGACCTGTAAGCTTCAAAAGCCGTATAGGAGGTAGAATAGATGTTATTGGCAACAGAAAGAGCTTATGCGGAAGCTTTCTTTTCATTGGCCCTCGAAGAGGAATGCGAAAAGGAGTTTTTGGAAGACATACAACTGATTGGTGAGGTTTTGAAGCTTAATCCATCCTACTGTGAACTGTTGGAAACCCCCAGCGTCGGGAAAGAAGAGAAAAGGAAGCTTATCCTCCAGGCATTCGAAGGAAGAATTAAGGACAGTACCTGTGATTTTCTTTGTTTACTGTCTGAAAAGGGCCGAATGCGCGGGTTTAGTACGATTGCCAATTATTACAGAGAATTGTATAACAAAAAAAATAATCTGATTGAGGTTACGGTAACAACTGCATTCCCATTAGACCCGGATCTTAGAGGAAGAATCCTAAACAAGGTAAAAGCCCTTGTAAACAAGGAGGTTATTCTTTGCGAAAAAGTCGATGGGTCCCTGATCGGCGGGATAATTGTGGACTATGAC